>NZ_BAACAN010000005.1:0-189501 GCF_054687055.1 Segatella asaccharophila
GATTTTTCATTGATTTTCAATCAGTTGGATGAAATGGCCCCTGCTTTGTGATTATGACAGGGAGTCTCTGCCAGCGAGCCTTTGCGATGAAACTGTTGTGGCATAAAATGAATGGCTGAATAGTTACTTCATCCAGGGAGAAACCGCCCGTTAACGGTTTCTCTCCTTGAATTTCAGTTCAGACTCCAGCATAGACAACCGGGGCATCTCACATCCGGCTTTGCGGGCCTCCTCTATCGGACGAGTGTAGAGATAATAAATCTCCATCGGACGGTGAAAATCATAATCTAGTTTCATACTCGGCAGATAAGGGGGCATCGTCCTGGTATTCTCGATCACCTTATCTGCCAGTTCATGATTAATGTCCTCGACGCCACAAGCCCTGGCACCATCAATCACCTCTATCATCAACGCTTTGATCAACCTGACCGCATCCGGATCAGAAACCAGCTCCTTCGTAGTCGTATCCAGCGCAACAGTCATCCCGTTGAAAGACATATTCCATACCGCCTTATACCATCTGGCTTTCAGATATTCCATCTTCTTAGCAGCAATGCCGGCAGCTTTCATCTCAGCCACCAGATGATCAATGAGGGCGGGATCCTTACAACTGTAATTACCTATATTGATTGCCCCCAAGGCCTGATGGTCCACGATGCCCGGTTTTGTCTTGGCCGCACAGACAAAAGCGACCCCTGCTGCCAGTCCGACCCCGGGGAACGACTTCTGGACATCAGCCTCTACACCTATGCCGTTCTGGATCAGTACCACCAGAGTATCCGGTTTAAGAAGCGGGGGCAGCAATGTATTCAGCAATGCCTCATTGACCGATTTCAAGGCCACCAACACGACATCACACTGCGGCATGTCCCCTGCATGCTGATAGGCATGTACGTGAGAAAGATGAAAATCACCATCACAGGAATTTACCTGAAGTCCCTTCTTGCAGACCACATCATAGTCACGATGAAAGAGAAAATGTACTTCCTGTCCGCTTTTTGCCAGTTTTGCCCCATAATAGCCACCAATGGCACCTGTTCCTATTATTCCGTATTTCATATTTTCTTGTTTTTAAATTTTACTTCCTTGATGACCGGCGAAGCCCGGCCAATAGACGCGCAGGCATTAGAAAAGGGTCATATTTTATCCAAAGCCTTCAGCGTATTCTTTTTCTGAGCCTTAAAGGCTGACGGAGTCATTCCCGTAACACTCTTGAACTGGCTGGACAGATAGGCCACACTTGAATAGTTCATCTTGTTGGCAATCTGAGTCAGGCTCAACTGGTCATACTTGATCAGTTCTTTTACCCGCTCCACCCGTTGCTCGATATAATAGCGTCCGATGGTCTTCCCGACCACCTCACTGAAAAGTTTGCTCAATGCTGAATAATCACTGTGAAGCATCTCCGAAAGATAATCAGAGAGGTTCACGGCAGAATCGTCATTATGGTAATGTACCAGTTTGATAATAGCATTCTTAATCTGTCCGATCGTCTGCTGCCGCTTGTCATCCAGGAGTTCAAACCCCAGATCCTCAAGCGCTTTGCGGAGACGGTCCCGTTGTCCGTCAGAGAGCACATCCTCTACATACACCTCCCCAAGATCCACGCTCAGGGCATGTAGATCCTGATCCTTCAAGACCTGTCCCACCGCCATGATACAGCGGTCACAGACCATGTTCTTGATATAAAGCGTCGTATTCATTCTCATCTCCTTATCTTAAAAAATCCGAAAGACATCCCTGCCCGGAAGTATCTTTTACTCTGCCTCCAGGATGTCTGACCATCTCGTGGTATATTCAGGACTCTTCCGGTCTCTCCTGATCGCATCAGCAAATTTCACCGCCTTGTCTTTTCCGTCCCTTGCCGGATATTGCCTCGCCGCCAGGACGACCGTCTCTCGTCCGTTGGTCCGGTTGATCTGGTCTATGACCGCATCAAGGCGGCACTCTTTCCGGTACCGTTCCGGCCGGTAATCCCCGAAATCCGTCTGAATGCCACTGTCCTGACAAACCTCCGTCAACAGTACCCCCGCGCGCTTATAGGCATATCCTTGCCGGAAAATATTACGGAAGCATTGCAAGGCTGCATCCACGATGATCCGCGTGCTACAGGAAGGAGTCAGCAAGGTACCTATCTTGAACATCCCCTGAGGATGGTCGTCACCCCGATAAGGGTCAGTATCGATAAAAACACCTATTCCCGAAGCGACCTGATGCTGCTGACGCAGCCGCTCTGCACACCTTGCCGCATCATTCGCCAGATGTGTCCGGATCATTTCATACTGGCAGACCGGATGGGGAAAGGAACGGGAGACGCAGATACTTTTCTTCCTCGCCCTCTCCAGGTCCATATCTTCCGTAAGGATACAATCCTGTCCGTTCAACTCCTTCCACGTCCTCTGCCCGGTCACATTGAACCGTGCACGTACCCATGATTCCGGTTGATCGGCGAAATCTCCGGCTGTCCTGATCCGTGATGCCAGAAGAGTTTCCGCCCAGTGACGGCCGACGCCCCACACCTTGTCTATAGGAAAGATACTCAGAGCCTTCAAGCGCTGGCGGTCTGTATCAATGAGACAACAGTGATGGTACCCCGTATAGACTTTGGCGAAACGTCCGGCTACCTTGGCCAGTGTCTTCGTCCTTCCAATGCCGATGCTCACGGGTATTCCCAATCCACGCCAGATACGCTCATACAATCGCCTGCCCCAAATTCTCAGATCAGAATCCTCCATCCGGGGGAAGACGCAAAACCCTTCGTCAATGGAATAACGATGAAATTCCGGTACGTCACGTCTCACGATATTCATCAAGCGTCGTGTCATGTCGGCATAAAGTTCATAATTTGAAGAAAAAGCATAAATCTCTTTCCCGGGGAAAAGTTGGGAAAGTTTGAAATAAGGTGTACCTCCTTCGATGCCCATCGCCTTGGCCTCATTGCTCCGCGCCACCACACAACCATCATTGTTGGACAATACGACAACCGCCTTTCCGTTCAAGTCCGGACGAAAGGCACGCTCGCACGAAACGTACGCATTATCTACATCTACAAGAGCATAATATTTCATTCTGCTACACTCCCCTTATTTTCTATTTACGCCAGTTCTTGATCGTATACTGTACAACCCCCCATATCGTAAAATCATCCGTCGCAGTAATGTGGAACACCGGATATTCAGGATTAGCCGGTTTCAGTTCTATGTACCCCTCAGCATAATGGGTATTATCGTAAAACTTCACCGTGTATTTATGATCATAGAAGGCAACCACCAGATCACCGTTACGGGGTTCCAGGGAGCGGTCTATTACCAGTATATCCCCATCACGGATCCCCGCCTGGATCATCGAATCACCTCTCACCCGGCCATAGAAAGTGGTATCCGGATGGCGGATCATATCCTTGTTGAAATCCAGTGAGTCCACCTCGTATGACTCAGCGGGTGACGGGAAACCGGCCTTGATCGCCGGTGCATACTTTAAGGTAAGGCGCTGGTCGAAGGTGCTCCTCAGGAGCATCACTTCATTCTGCTTGTTCTGACTGACCGACTTTCCCATAATCATCCTCCTCTGAAAGAACACCCGGAAACCTTTATCTCCTGAGGCCGGGGGTTCTGTCCTCGCAAATTTAACCTTTTCCCTTCAATTCTCCAAATTTCTTTCTTGAATTTTTTACAGAATCCATCATATTCACTTCCCTGAAGGACTTGTCCCATCCTCCCAGGCTGACCCGCGGAACCAGGGGGAAGCCAGTACCGGTCGAAGGTCCACGTGAACACTCCGATCAGATCAACCCGGCAGGAGCAGGACCAACAGCAGATGAGATGCCAACGGAAAGATCAGGATACAACGAATATTTAAGGAACATTTGCCTGTAAAAATTTGGATTTCGAGAGAAAAAAACATAACTTTGCGATTTGAAAGTCCACCTGACATCAGAAGGGGCCATTTCCTTATTGGTCCCATCCGATAGAAACGAAGGAAAAGACAAAATCATGCAATGCCAAAAGTAGATTTAAATGACCCGAAATGGCTGGATCTGGTATTTACCGGCCGGAACAAGAAATACGGAGCCTACAGGCTTCGCCGGGGAGCTCCAAGAAGGAATCTGATGGCTCTGCTCATTATTATCGGCACTGCTGTAGTCATCTTGCTGGGTGCAGGTATTTTCATCTTCATCGAAAACCATTCCATGAACCTGCGCGACATCAAAAGCGTGGAGTTTAATAACATGAAAGCTCTCCCTCCCCTGGCCCAGGGGAACCAGTTGTCCCGGCGTCAATCGGGATATGCATCCCACAAAGTAGTCAAACAAGGCGAAAAGGTATTGAAAATGTTCGGAGAGGAACAGGAGCGGCCGGTCATCCCTCCTGATGCGGCTACGATGGATAATAACGGCTCACCGGGCGGAACCAGTAATGCAGGGGAAAGTACGGAAGGGGCTGACTCCAGTGTAGCTACTACGGGAAAGGGCGGGGACAAGGCTCATAATAATGAGCTGCAAGCCTTGACACAAACCACTCCAGACAACCAGGCCATCAACTTCCGTATCGTGGAACAGTTACCGGAATTCCCTGGCGGCTGGGTAGAGCTCATGAAATGGCTCGACAAGAATATCCAGTACCCTCCTGCGGCACTGAAAAGCAAGATCCAGGGGGAAGTCATCGTCTCTTTCATCATCAATCCGAACGGTACCCTCAGTAACATCAGAATCACGAAATCTGCTCATCCTCTCCTGAATGCCGAGGCATTGAGAGTGGTGCATAAAATGCCAAAATGGAAACCAGGAATTCATGATGACAGGCCATGCCAGACCATGTTCTCTATCCCTATCGTCTTTCATTTGTAAAACCTTCATTCTTAAGTCAAAGAAAAGAATCTATCTTTCACTCAAGAATAGTCCACCCCTCATCAGAGCAGTCATTACCGGGAAAATCTCTCTGATGACTATTCTCTTTATTTAAGTTCTTTGAACGTATAAACCATTATCGGAATCGTCAACAGGAAAGCCAGGACATCACTCCAGCTCTGGCACATCTCTACACCTAAAATGCCAAAGAATCGTGGAAGGATGATAACCAATGGGATGAAAAACAGTCCCTGGCGTGCCGATGAGAGGATATTGGCACGCCAGGTTTTCCGGCATACCTGAGTCATCATATTACTTGCCATGGAAAAAGCATCTAACGGGAATGTAGACAATTGCCAGATCAAGGCCACATGGCCAATACGAACCACATCGGGATCATTCCGGAATATCATGATGATCTGAGAACTGAAACAGATACCAACGACAGTGCAGATCACTAAAAAGACCGTTCCAATCTTCACCGTATACCAAAAGGCCTTCTTCAACCGGTCATACAGGCGGGCACCATAGCAGAAACCACATAAAGGTTGAAAACCTTGCCCAAGACCAATCACAGCAGACATGACAAACATGGTGATCCTGTTGACGATGGACATACCTGCAATGGCGGCATCTCCATACCTCCCGACACTGATATTCAGGGCGATCATGGCTACACTGCTCAAGCCCTGACGGGAAAGCGACGGACTTCCACCGTAAAAAATCTCCTTGAGGAAATCCCAGGAAGGAGAAAAATTCTTGAAAGAAATCCCGATGTTCCTTGCACTGAAAGTCATCCGGATCAAGATGAAGAAAGAAACGACCTGCCCTATAACCGTAGACAAAGCTGCTCCTTCTACCCCCATGTGCAAGCCGAAGATCAATATCGGATCAAGGATCACATTCAATAATGATCCTGTCACGATCCCAATCATGGACAGAGAGGCATTGCCCTGGAACCGCATCTGATTATTAAGAGTCAGTGAAGCGGTAAAAAATGGTGCTCCAAGAAGGATAATACCCATAAACTTTTCTGTGTAGGGAAGGATCGTAGGAGTAGAACCTAACCATATTGACAACGGGGTGAGTAGTAATTCCCCGACGATCAGCAAGAGGCACCCGAACATAAAGGAAAGGAAAAAACCTGTGGAGGCCATCTTTTCTGCATTCCGGTGCCGCTTCGCACCTAATTCCCTGGATATATACGTTCCGGAGCCCTGCCCGAAAAAGAAACCGAAAGCCTGGATAATAAACATGACGGAAAACACGATTCCAACGGCTGCAGTGGACTGGGTATTGAGATGGCCGACAAAAAAGGTGTCTGCGATATTGTAAAAACCCGTAACCAGCATCGATATAATTGTCGGTACCGCCATTTTCCGGATAACCTTGGGAACAGGTGCGGAAGTGAGAAAGTCGTAATTATCCTTTTTTGCCATTTGAGACGACAAAGATACAATAAAGAATTATGAAAAACAAAAGAAAACTTGCTTCTTTCATTCTTATTCTTTAATTTTGCCTTTGGCAAATGATCCACAGATCAAGTACAAACATAAGAATGCAAAAAATCCATAAAAGAACGGGCATGAAAGAAAAAATCCTGACCAGGCAAAAATTCTATTTTCTGAAGAGAACAGTACTCTTCCTGTTTCTCCTCGTTGCGGCCACTGCGCCGGCACAAGTACACCTGTTCCTGATTTCCGACACTCACGTGATGGCTCCCGGATTGCTCGTCAATGACGGCAAAGCGTGGCAGAACTATCTCGCCGGAAGCCGGAAGATGGTGGACAAAAGTGCAGAAATCTTTGACGCTCTCGTGGATACGGTGCTCAAGGAGAGACCGGATGCCGTGCTGATCCCTGGTGACCTGACAAAGGATGGTGCTCTGTTGAGCCATGAATATGTTGTCAGCCGACTGGACACACTCTTAAAGGCCGGAATTCCGGCCTTTGTCATACCTGGCAACCATGACCTGGGAACTTCCGGTGCAGTATATTATGAAGGCGACAGTACAAAAAAGGCTAGAACCATTTTTGCTACAGAATTTGCTGACCTCTACCGTTCCTTCGGCTATGATGACCAGTCGGTCAGAGACCCTTACTCTTTAAGTTATATGCGGACGTTATGCAAGGGCGTCAAACTCCTCGGAATTGATTCCGACACGGGACAACTCAGTGCCAGCACACTCAACTGGCTCTGCGACCAGGTGGCTCAAGCCAGGAAAGAGGGTTATCGGGTCATCGCCATGATGCATCATCCGCTCATGGAACATATCACGGGCATCAACCATTTCCTCCCCTCTTCTGTCATCAGAAATGATACAACCGTCAGAGCACGACTATTGAAAAGTGGCGTGCATGTCATCCTGACCGGACATTTCCATACCAATGACATCGGAAAAGACTATAATGCCGACAGGACTGACAGCATTTATGACATCAATACGGGCTCTACCATCACTTACCCCTGTTCTTTCAGGGAGCTGACCATCAGCAAAGATCTAAGCCATCTCGATGTGCAGACCAGATACCTTACCCGCATCGCTAGTTGTGCAGATCTGAAAGACTATTCCCGGAAAAGGATCACAGACTATATAATCAGCCATATCAAATCAGTTGCCCGGAACCGGATGAGCATTCCCCCTTCCTTTATCCCCTCTTCCATGATCAAGGCAGTGGCAGAGGCTTATATCGTACACAGTGACGGCAACGAAAACCTGCGGGACAACAGTGCTCTGTTTCATAGCCTGAAAATTCCGATGATGTTCAGTTCCTCTCTTAAGACAGTCATCACCAGTATGCTGGATAATATCACGATGTATGGAACGGATCATGCCAGCATCACCAACGACCTGCAACTCTCCATCCCTCTGAGGTAACCCGGGATACCTACAAACTGATCCTCCTCCATATCCACCGGGGCAAGCGACGCCAGGCGGCGGTAAGGATATGCCAGCGCCAGTCGATCACCTTGACATGTTGTTTTCTCCTGATAGCCCGGACAATTGACCTTCCGACAACCTCCACGGAAAGTTGCATGGGGAAAGCGTGAGAGCCTTTCAGCAGCGGGGTGCTCACAAACCCGGGACGAATATCCGTGAAATGAATATCCAGATTCCGGTGATGGGCCTGCTGCTCCAGGGCCTGAAGATAATTCTGCTGGAAAGCCTTCGTTGCACTATAGGCGGGTGCAGGACTCAGTCCTTTCGTCCCTGCAATACTTGTAATACAGGCAAGATGACCATGTCCTTGTTCTGCAAAATAGCGGTAGGCTTCGCCGACCATCTGCGTCCACCCCAGGCCGTTCGTCTTCACGGTGCTGAGTTCTATGCCGGCATTTTTCAACTCCGGGTTCAGGCTGCCTATGCCAGAAGCATGAAAATACAGGTCCATTCCGCCCACCATCCCGATGAGATGGCGCAACTTTCCGGGAGCATCTTCTGCCGTCACGTCAATGACTTCGACAGAAACCCGTTCAGGGGCTACTGTCTGGATCTCTTCCAACTTTTCTCTCCGCCGGGCAGCGATCCCTACTGTCCATCCTTCATCCAGCAAAAGCCGGGTGACCTCATGGCCGATCCCGCTGCTGGCGCCTATGATAATCGCTTTCTTTGCCATAAATCATCAGTTATTCAGGAATAACCAGAGGCTTTCCACATCCATTGTTCCGTACTTCCAGCAGAATCCTCAGGATCCGTTCGGCACTCCTTCCATCCCACCGGTCAGGGATACCGGAATTTTTCCAGTTGCCTTGCACCATGTCTTCCACCGCTTTGGCTAACCGACCGGGATCTTCTCCCACCAGCACATTGGTACCCACCGTAAGGGTTTCAATATGCTCCGTATAACTGTTCAAGGTGATGCAAGGCACCTGATTGAAGGTAGCTTCCTCAGCCACATTACCGGAATCTGTTATGATCCCCCTGGCATGTGAAGTGAGATAGCCGAACTCCAGGTATCCGAGTGGCTTTATAAGATGAACGGCATGGAGGTCAAGGCCGTGATGATGCCCTAAAGCCACGACGGCCTCCTCAGCCTCGCTCCTTAAGGTTGCAATAATGGGGACATCGCCACTTGCCGCAAGCATTTTTGAAAGCATCTCGAAAAGATGATTCGTATCGGAGATGAGGGCCTTGCGGTTAAGCGTAAACACAATATATTCTCCGTCTCTGATACCAGACTCCCTGAGAAAAGAGGGACGGACCATCCGGTTACGGTTGTAGCGGATATTATCCATGAGAATATTTCCTACCATATAGACCTTCGAGAGTTCGGCCCCTTCCTTGCTGGCGATGGAATTATTGCTCACGCCGGCCGTAAAGAGAATATCACTGAGTCCGTCAATGACCAGGCGGTTGACCTCCTTAGGCATGGAAATATCAAAACTCCTGGTTCCTGCGGCAATATGCGCCAGGATGAGCCCGCGCTTTTTCGTCACAATAGCCACAGCCATCGCACTGGCCAGATCATCTACGACAATGACGACATCAGCAGGATAAGTCTGGAGGTACTCTTCAAACTTTGACATGACTTTTCCGGTCAACTCATTCAGGTTATCTTCCACAACGCCTAAACAGGCGTCCGGCCCGGGAATCTGCAAATCTTCAAAAAGAGATTTCTCCAGTGTAGGATCATCCTTCGCGCCGGTATAAACCAACCGGTACTGTACCGATACCGACTCCGGACACCCCTTCTTGTTCAGCAGGGCCCGGATGATAGGAGCTTCCTTGATAAAATTAGGGCGCGCTCCCGCTACAATACAGATATTCATGCTACTTGTTTTTGATTAAATTCCACGTCTCTGCCAAAAACTACTGAACTCTGAAAAGTTCACGTATGCCGCCGAGGCTGCCCATCAGGCTGGTTGCCTCATACGGCAGGAAGACAGTCTTGGCTTTGTCGCCACTGCCTACTTCTCCAAGCATGTCAATATACTTCCGTGCTAACAGATAATTGGCAGGATTCGTGCTCTTGCCCACGGCTTCAGTGATTTTCTGGATAGCCACCGCTTCGGCCTCCGCTGTGCGGATACGTGCCGTAGCGGCACCTTCGGCATTCAGTATCGCTTCCTGCTTGGCAGCTTCAGCCTTATTGATGATGGCCGCCTTGTCACCTTCCGACTGTAGGATCTGAGCCTGTTTCTCCCCTTCACTGGTCAGGATAGTGGCTCGCTTGTTACGCTCAGCCTGCATCTGTTTCTCCATCGCCTGGAGTACACTCTCCGGCGGGATGATGTCCTGCAGCTCCACACGGTTCACCTTGATTCCCCATTTGTTGGTAGCGTCATCCAGGACCCCCCGCAATTTGGTATTGATCACATCCCGGGAGGTCAAGGTCTGGTCCAGTTCCATCTCACCGATAATATTACGCAGCGTTGTCTGGGTCAATTTCTCGATAGCATTAGGAAGATTATTGATCTCATAGACAGCCTTGAACGGATCCACGATCTGGAAATAGAGCAGGGCATTGATCTGCATCTGGATATTATCTTTGGTAATAACGTTCTGACGGTCAAAGTCATAAACTTGTTCCCGAAGGTCAATCTTATGGGTGTAGGTATAACGCCTGTTGTTCATGGCATAAATCATCTTGGACCTGTCGATAAAGGGGATGATCAGGTTGATACCAGGCTTTAATGTGGCATAATATTTCCCCAGTCGCTCAATGATGCGGGTCTCACTCTGGGGAATGATGACAACGGCTGACTTGACAAAAATCAGAGCTAAAATAACAATAGCAATTAATACAACTGTTCCTACCATATTCGTAATGTTTTAGTGTTCAAAATTCATATTCAGTAATGCGGCCCAGATCATCATTTGTCTGCATTACATTTTCTCACTTTGACGATGATGGAATCCCGGGAGACAATCTTTGCCTTTTCTCCTCTCCTGAAGATTTCGCCACGTTCAGAGACCGCCTTCCACTGATCGCCGTCTACCTGGACATAACCGCTCTCCTGAGGAGTGATCGGCTCTATGACTGTTCCTACACGCCCTATCAGGGCATCAGCATTGCTCGAACGTTCATGATCCTTGCTATGAAAACGCCTTAGCAGCCGGGGACGGATAAGCCAGATACTGAGCATCGAAAAGACTGCCCATATCAGTACTTGGGCCCAAAAGGGAAGGCCACTTACAGAAGCTATAATTGCAAAGAGACCACCAATGGCAAAACATGTAACAAAGAAATCTCCGGAACTTAACTCGAGGATCAGACACACACAGGTGACAATAACCCAAAACAGCCATAAATTCTGTCCGATATATTCTATCATAGTCATCTATTTATCTAAAAAAGTGGTTAATCTGAGACAAAGATACAAATAAAAAATCAAATCAAACAAAAAATAAGAAAAGAACATTATTTTAATAAAATTAGACTGTTTTGTCAGTTACTGATGAGATCATGAAAAACAGCAACCAACAAATATCTGATAAAGTATTATCCATTCCTATCAGTATCTGGTCAGCAGTATATTGACAAATTTGCTGTATATAAATGATGAAAAAGTTGCCCGTATAGATTATTTTCATATCTTTCCTCTATAAAACCAAAATAAATTCTCGCCCGAGAGTAATAAAACAGGCAATTATATATTAAGCTGATAATACAGGGGGCCCAGCCATCCTGCACTTACGCAATGGCGTAAATGAGCATAGATAATACTTTCCTCTACGAGTTATACTCAAACAGGCTTCCATAGCCGTCCATAGCATTGGCTAATTTGTAAACGAGGTCAAAGCCATCACAAAGATAATAACCTGGTCATGGACGGTATATCGTAGTCATCCGCACGAGAGGGATGTTTGACGATCTGTTGTGAAGTCAATATATTCCACTTTGTCGTGGAGTATGTGCCATGCTGCGACCAGCAGCTTTCTGGCTACGGCAACAAGGACTTTCATCTTGTTTTTCTTCCTGACCTGAGTCTGATGATAAGAGAACCTGCTGAAGAAGCAGTTTCCGGTCCGGCTGGCAGCCCATGCACATTCAATGATGGTCCTTCTGAGGAAGACATTTCCGTGGGTAATGTGTCTTGACTTAATTTTCCTGTTGGATTCGTCGTTTCTCGGTTTCAATCCGCTCCAGGATGCAAGATGGCCGGCGGTTTCGAACTTATTCATGTCCGTTCCGATCTCTGCGATCAATGATGTAGCCGCTCTTTCCTTGATTCCCGGTATAGTCTGTAACCGTTTCAACTCAGCTGGAAATTCTCTCTTGCAGATTTCCAGCATCTTTTTCTGGCAATCCTCTTTATGCTTCTCTGCCATGTCAAGCTCTTCACGCAGTTGTCCAATGACATCCGTTTCTGCCCGGGATATGACCCCTGTCAGAGCTCCCAGTATCGTTCCCCTGCCGTGATGCCTGATGATCCGCCCGTGGATCTCCTCTATCAGATCTTCCGGGCAGGTAATCCCTTCCGCTATCCTGCGGACTACTTCCTTGTAACTCTTGCAGTCTACATTCGAGACATAGTTGCTCAGGCGGATGTTGCAACGCTGCATCACGGCATCCAGTTTGGAGAGCTTGCGTACGATTTCCTGATCAAGATCGAAAATACGACGGTCATACTGGCGGAGCTGCTGAATGATTTCCGGAGGGACAAAGCTGCTGTTCGCCAGGTCTTTCATCGTACATTCGGCAATCCATTGGGCATCCTTCACATCACTCTTGTGACCGGGTAATTGCCTGATGAAATACGGATTGACCAGCCGCAGCCTGAAATATGGGGATAATACCCGCCAGATGGGAATCCAGTAAATGCTCGTGCTTTCCATTGAGACCTCGTCTACATGACTGGACTGCAGCAATTCCCTCATTTCTGCAAGCTGGACTGTTAAAACTCCGAAAACTTTTTCAATAACTTCTCCGTCTTCTTTCAAGACACAAAGATAAATACTATCTTTGTGGACGTCAAGGCCACATACTGCTTTCATAAGCCTGAAATTTTGAAGGTTAATAAAAAAAATTATGCTTCAAATATAATAAAAAATTGTGACGCAGAGCACATGGGACAGGATTAAGCGTATGGCGGCCTTGATTTCATGCAAACAGAGTAATTATTCTTCACCTGACTGGAGAGAATTTATTTCGTTTTTTATCTTAACTGGCTTATAATTTCCAAAATTTTATCTATATTTGCATCTATGAATCAGCAGGTTACATGCCATCCGAAAATATAGAATGGTAGGAATATCAACGAGTAAAGCCTGGATGATTACACTTTTATTAACCGATTTGTTTAATCATTAAAATTTCAGAAGTATGGCAGCAAAGAAGACCCCCGGCGTTTATATCGTAGAAAAGAACGCCTTCCCCAATTCTGTAGTTGAAGTCCCTACTGCGATCCCAGCTTTCATCGGCATTACAGAAAAAGCCATAAACGGTGCCGACTCACTAAGTGGCCAACCGTGGAAAATCACGTCTATGGCGGAATTCCAGCAGTATTTCGGTGGCGCACCTGTTCCTAAATTCACTCTATCTGTTACAGATGTACCTAACACTAATGCTTCCAAACCCTTCTACAGCATTCCTTCTCTTGACAAAAGGAAAATTATAAAAGTCGACAAACCGAAAATACTTTATTCGCTCTATTACCAGATTATCCTGTTTTTTGCCAATGGCGGAAATACATGCTATATCGTATCCGTGGGAACGTATGAAAAAAATGAATCCATTAACAAGGGTAATGTCGCTCAAGCTCTTGCCTCTTTGGAAAAAGAACAGGAAATCACTATGGTTGTCGTCCCTGAAGCAGTTTTTTCCACTGACTACAAGGATATTCAGATACAGATGCTGGCCCACTGTGGGAAGATGAAGGACAGATTTGCCATCCTTGACGTTCAACCCAAACATGAAGGTGAACAGATAAACGAGCAAATAACGGCTTTTCGAACAAATATCGGCACTGACTTCCTCTCGTATGGAGCTGCATATTATCCATGGCTGAACGCCTCTGTGCTCTCTGATAAAGATATTGACGGGAAAATGATGGAATGGAGTGATCATTCAACTATAGAAGATTTCGTTCCTGAAGATACTCAAATTCCCGCCTACTTTAATAAAATACTAAATCAGATCAATGCCACCGAACTGACTTCCGATAAACTCACCGCCATGAAGAACGACCTTCACAATGCCCTATTGCAAAACTTCCCGGGTTACCAGAGTATCGTGGACAAAGTAAAGGATACACTGAACCTGCTGCCGCCTTCCGCTGCCATGGCAGGACTTTACACGATGGTAGACAACACACGCGGCGTATGGAAAGCTCCGGCAAATATCTTCATCAACTGCGTGAACAGTCCCACGGAAAATATCGATGATACCATGCAGGGAGATTTGAATATGCCCATGAACGGAAAAGCTGTAAATGCTATCCGTACATTCATTGGAGAAGGCATCAAAGTCTGGGGGGCGCGGACTCTGGACGGCAATTCCCAGGACTGGCGTTACATAAACGTACGCCGCACAATGATGTTCCTTAAAGAATCTATTGAAAACGCTGCAAAAGTTTATGTTTTTGAACCCAACACCGCCAACACGTGGATAAACGTAAAGTCAATGCTAGATAATTTTCTACGCAGTGTGTGGAAACGTGGCGGACTGGCAGGAGCAACCCCAGAAGAGGCCTATGAAGTACATGTCGGACTTGGTGATACAATGATCAGCAACGACATACTCAACGGCATCATGCGCATTACCGTATTTATGGCCATGACCCGTCCGGCGGAGTTTAACGAAATCACCTTCGAGCTGCAGATGCAGAAGAGTTGAAATGATCAAAAGACAAACAAAGAATTCAGATGAGCCCATCCATCGTGGAACATCGATAGCCTCAATTAGACGTTCTGCGACTCGTCCTGTAAGAAGATATTGGATAAGATTTATGAGTCGTCTTATATGACTGATAATATTTCAAAGCCTCCGGCATCTCAGCCTGCAGAGCCGCAATACGCTTCGCATCACTCGGGTGATCGCTCATGAAATCACTGATATTGGCATTGCCACTGGCAGCGGACATCCGCTTCCAGAAGGGAATGGCTGCTTCCGGATCATACCCGGCCATGGCAGCAAGTATCAGTCCGATATGATCTGCCTCTAACTCATCCTCACGACTGTACTTCAAATTCAGGAAACTGAAATATTGTCCGGCGACCTGGCCGGCGACAGTCCCCAGATCGCTGTTCCCGGTGACGGCTCCGATAATGTTGGTCCCGATATTCGTGCCCAATTGCTGATTCTGCTGCTTGGTCATCTGCTCGGCACTGTGCTTGGCCACAGCATGAGCAATCTCATGGCCCAGCACGATAGCCAGACTGGTCTCATCCCGTGTATAAGGCAGCAGTCCTTCATAAACCACAATCTTTCCCCCGGGCATACAGAAGGCATTGGCTTCCTTGTTTTGGACAAGATTGAACTCCCAATGAAAATTCTTCACGTCATTCTGATAACCATGTGTATTCAAATAGGAATCCACAGCATTGGCCAGGCGCCTTCCAACTCGGTTTACCATCGCTGTATTCGCTGCATTTGTAGATCTTACGGCTGTAGACATATACTTGGTATATTCCTGATTGGATAAGGCAAGCACCTGCTCATCAGAAACTCCTATCTTGTGCTTTCGGCCTGTGATGGGAACGGTCTCAGAAGTTCCGCAGGCAACTAGTAGAAACGTCAGGAAGGCAAGGGCCAAGAATTTTAGTTTTTTCATTTTTATATTTATTCTTTCATGATTTACCGAAATGCAAAAATAAAATTTATTCCCGATAACTCCAAAGAATTTCTCTATTTTCTAATAAACAGGGAAAGATAAGGACACAAAAAAAGCGCAGCTCCCAACAGAGAACAGCGCTTCCTCATTAAAAAAATAGCTTCTTTATTTCTCTATACCACGATTGTTCAATGTGACATTGAGCAGTTGCAGATATTTATGATATTGGCTCTCTGAAAGAATAGAGTGCATATATCTCAAATCCTTGTTGATAGCCTTGTCAACCATAGTTTTACGGTCAGCCTTTGGAGCCTGTGCGGCATTCATCATTTCTGCAGAGAAATTGTGATGAACATCTTCTACAGCCTCTTCCTGGTCAAATTCCAGACCAAGAGCGTTAGACAGACTGTTCATATTAAAATTCATGTTGTAAGCTGCTGCTGTAGCAGTGGCTTCTTTTTCATCGTTTGCTGCGAATGTTGCTGTAGTCATGCTGAGCAGTGCAACAGCCATTAAAATCATCTTTTTCATCTTTTTACCTTTTTGTGAGCCTTCCTGAAAACGGCTCTTGTTAAACATTACCCTAAAACGATTATCCTTTATTGTCTCTCTTTAAAGACACGACAAAGATACGACTGTTTCCGTGCACAACCAACAATTCCCTATCTTTTTATTCATTTCAGACACCTTTCTTGACTTAAATCAAAGAATGAGCTTTCCTTTCGTTTTTTAATCACTTTGTCACATTCGTCTTCTGACAGATGACAAACTGTGCCATAATACTTCATTATTATTTATTGGTCTGGCTATAATTCAAAAAATATTTCGTACCTTTGCTTGCAATATAACTATCAAAATAAAGCAAATGAGCAAATCCAACAAGTACATCAACTTGTCCTACCAACTGTATGATACCACCGACGGTAAATCAGAGTTAATCGAACAGACCACAGACAAGCGGCCTTTCAATTTTATCAGTGGACTCGGCATCGCCCTCCAGGCTTTTGAAGACAATGTTACTCCATTAGAGGAAGGAGCCAACTTTGAATTTGAGATCCCGCATGATCAAGCTTATGGCAACTATGATGATTCTCTTGTCATTGACCTGGACAAATCAATCTTTGCCATAAATGGGAAATTTGACGAGGAACATATCAAGGAAGGGGCAGTAGTACCGCTTCAAAACGCTGACGGCAACCGCTTTTTCGGTCATGTCCTGAAGATCAGTGATACTCAGGTCAAGATGGATCTCAACCACCCGCTGGCGGGAAAGGATTTGAAATTCATGGGCCATATACTAGAAACCCGCGAGGCTACTGAACAGGAACTTGCTGACTATGAGAAGATGATCCATGGACAGCAGGACGGAGGTGGCTGCAGTTGCGGAGACTGCGAAAACGGCGGAAGCTGCAACGGCAGTTGCGGTGATGACCAGCAGTGCTGCGGAAACTGCCACTAAACGGGCAGTATCTGCCTTGGCATGGTCCAGGTAACAGAATGCACATTAAACCATCAAGATAAATCTTATGAGAAATACCTTTGGAAATCTATTCCGGCTGACGAGTTTCGGTGAAAGTCACGGACCTGCTATCGGAGGTGTGATAGATGGCTACCCGGCAGGCATAGACATCGACATGGACTTTATCCAGCACGAACTCGACCGCCGTAAACCGGGACAGAGCCGTCTGACTACGGCCAGGAAGGAAGCTGACCATGTGGAATTCCTGAGCGGTATCTTTGAGGGAAAGTCGACGGGGGCTCCCATCGGCTTTGAGGTGCGTAATACCAACCAGCGTTCACAGGATTACAATAACATGCGTAATCTTTTCCGGCCATCTCACGCAGACTACACCTATTATAAGAAATACGGCATCAGGGACTATCGTGGCGGCGGACGTTCCTCGGCCCGTATCACCATCGCCCGCTGCGTGGGAGGTGCTCTGGCCCAACTGGCTCTGAACACGCTGGGTATCAGCATCCACGCCTATACTTCGCAGGTCGGAGACATTGCCCTTGACAGGGATTATCATAAATATGACCTGTCTGCAATAGATGATAATATCGTACGCTGCCCGGATCAGCAAAAGGCAGAAGAAATGGCTGAACTCATTGCGAAGGTAAAATCGGATAATGATACGGTGGGGGGAATCATCACTTGTGTCATCCAGGGTTGCCCAGCAGGACTGGGCGAACCGGAATTCGGCAAACTCCATGCACAGTTGGGGGCTGCTATGCTCAGTATCAATGCGGTCAAAGGATTCGAATACGGAGAGGGATTCGCCGGCGTAACTGGCCACGGAAGCACTCAGAATGATCCCTTTATGAATAAGGAGGGCAAGATTACAACGCTCACCAATCATAGTGGGGGCATCCAGGGGGGCATCAGCAACGGACAGGACATTTATTTCCGGGTGGCCTTCAAACCTGTCGCAACAATCCTCATGCCACAGAACACCACTGATCTCCAGGGCAACCCTGCTGTCCTCACAGCACGCGGGCGGCATGATTCCTGCGTCCTCCCACGCGCCGTGCCTATCGTGGAAAGCATGGCTGCCATGGTTATCCTGGACAATTATTTACTGAACAAAACAGTAAAGTTATAAAAACGCTGATTATAGGAGCATCTAATCGATAGCTCCTATAATCTCATGAATATCTTTCACACCATGCTGGTCCAGCCAGTCATTGATTCCATTTTTGATCTTCAGGGTCACAGTAGGATCGAGAAAATTGGCTGTACCTACCTGTATGGCAGTGGCACCACACATCATAAATTCTATCGCATCCCGGGCATTACTGATTCCACCCAGGCCGACCACCGGAATCCTGACCGCATGGGCTGTGTCATAGACCATTCTCAAAGCCACCGGTTTGACAGCCGGGCCACTCAGTCCTCCTGTGCGGATACTCAGGACAGGCTCTCTTCTTTCAATGTCTACAGCCATTCCCAGCAGCGTATTGATCAGGGATACTGCATCAGCGCCCTCGGCTTCACAGGCACGGGCAATGTCGGCAATATCCGTTACGTTAGGAGAGAGTTTTACGATCAGTGTCTTGTGATAACGCTCCCTGACAGCCTTCACCACACTTGCAGCTCCCTCACAGGTCACGCCGAAGGCCATACCTCCTCCTTTGATGTTCGGACAACTGATATTAAGTTCGATGGCAGGGATACGGTCGAGAGCATCTATCCTGGCGGCACAGGCTGCATAGTTCTCAGGAGAGTTACCGCTCACGTTGACAATCATATTAGTATCTATATCCTTGATCTGGGGATAGATGTGCCTGCAGAAATAATCAGCACCTTTATTCTGAAGTCCTACACAGTTGAGCATTCCCTCAGGAGTCTCCGCCATACGGGGATAATCATTCCCCTCACGGGGCTCAAGGGTAGTACCCTTGACAATGATGGCGCCCAACTCACGGAGGGGCATAAAATCAGCATATTCAAGGCCATATCCGAAAGTTCCGGACGCTGTCATCACCGGATTTCTCAGTTCCAGCCGGTCAATCTTTACATTTAATGCAGCCATAGTAATTTCCTTGTATTGAACACGGGGCCTTCCTGGCATACCCGCACATTGCCGTCAATAGTCTTCTCTGCACAGCAGAGACAAGCACCGATCCCACAAGCCATACTGTTCTCCAGACTGGCTTCACACTCAATGCCGGCCTGATCAGCATAACGGGCCACACTCACCATCATTGGCTTTGGCCCGCAGGTGGCTATCCGGTCGAAATGCTCTTCCCCGAGGACTGAATGCTGGGTGACAAAACCTTTCTCGCCCGCTGATCCGTCCTCGGTGGTGACACAAACTCGTCCATACTCCTTGAACAGGTCTGTTTCCAACAGACCGTCCTTGCTCTTCGCACCCAGAAGAAATATGGGATCGCTTCCTGCCTTCCGGATTTCCGAACCTAAAAGAAGCAATGGGGCCACTCCTACACCGCCGCCGACAAGCAGGATTTTTTCTCCATGTGACTTCGGGAGGGTAAAACCATGCCCCAGCGGGAGTATGCAATTAAGCCGGTCTCCGGCCTGAAGTCTCGTCAAGCGACGAGTACCCTCACCAACTGCAGCAACCAACAGCCAGAGTTCATTTTTCTGACGATCGATATAATTAACAGAAATAGGACGACGCAAAAACGTAGAAGGGGAATCATCTACGCGTACCTCGACAAACTGCCCCGGATCCATCTCTGGGAAAGGCTCAGGTGCGGTCAACTTGATGAGTGCATGTATGTCACTGAGCATTTCCGTAGAAAGGACCTCGAGGTCCAACAGGTATTTTTTCATCTTTATGTATCTCAGGTTCGTGCAAAGGTACAAAAAAGAGGCGTAACAAGGGTAAGGTTTGGAAAAAATAACGCTTACACCTATTATATTATGGTATTTATCCGGGCACACAAAAGCTCAGACACCAGCTCACCAGACCTGTCCGTCATTCGCCAACAGAAAAAGAAAGAATAACCCTACCCAAAAACTCTTTCCAGAAAAGGCACCGGAAAACAGATATTCCGTAACTATTTCTGAGGAACAAAAGCCTCCCATGACATATCATCATAAAAGACACGGATCTCTCTGATTTTACGTTGTGGTCTGTCAATATATTTTACGCCACTAACGAGCCGGCTATGAGGCCTGTTATCCGCCTTGAATTCTTCGGAAATTTTAGAAGGATCAGCAAATGAAGACTGAGGATTTTCTCCAAAATCCAGACTCGGTTCCTGCACATCAGAAACAGAAGTGCCCTCCTCTTCAGCCGGGTCATTTTCCTGATCCGTATTTAACTGCATCGGTCCTTCTCCAAACATCAGCCAGTCAAGGTTAATATCCGGAAACCGGTGCTTGATCGCCTCCACATGCTTTAAGGTCGGATTGGTCCGACCGGTAAAAATACTACTCAGAGAGGCTGACGAAATTCCCAAGGTCTGGGCAAAGACCTGCTGGGTCATGTGCTGACTCTCCATTAATTGCCGGATTCTGTCTTTCATTTCTGCCATAATCAATAGCGTAATACCTTCAAAAAGGATTTTCCTTTGATTTTACAAAGGTAAAACAAAAAAACGAACCGAGCAACAAATGTAGAATCAAATTTTCCTTTTCATTTTTACATTTACAGTTTAATATCTACGAACATAAAGAGTACAAATGTAAAGGTTCACGTTTACATTTACAAATCAACAGTAGTTGGTCCAGACTGGCTACAAAGGGTTTATAAAAAGGATTATCGCAATTAACTGACTGTTATAGGGGTTTATTCGCAAACACAAATGTAAAATAACCGTCTGATGCAAATAATGGACACTTTTAAAACTTATTTTGGTTTTACATCTTGATAATATTAACATAAATCACTGAATACCAATGTTATATATTGTGTATTGCCTTTACGTATAAATATTTATATACATTCATAAAACCATATATATCGGTTTTGATTTAAATATCAATAAAACGATACTACGTTTACAATCATTGAATATAACCGTGAAGATGTAAATATCGCTTTTGCTATTGTAAATTTACAAGGCTAAAGTACACAAATGTAAACATTAATAAATGTAAAAACAAAATCTATGACCACTCTTGAAGCCCCGTTTCTCTATAAATCGCACCATTCAGGCAGATGCTTGAATCGTTCTCAAGCAGACGATTCTCAGAGCCCTTTTTTCGACATAACTTACTGAAAACAGGGCACTTCAGCAGGAAAAAAGCATCATCTTCAAGTTGTCAACCAGCGAAAAAAGGGCCCGATTTCCCTCATTTGTGAACTGAAGAAGCCCGATTTTCACTGAAAACGTTGAAAATCGGGCTTCAAATACCTTTGATTACCTATTAAATAATTGTTAAATCAGTGCAGGATGAAGAAGATCAACTCCCTCATCAGTTCTCCCCCACTGGTATTCGGATTCCCGATACCCTTGCTTTTTGCATCAACCTCCCTGATTTTTTCCAAGATCTGAATGACCTTTCCGGGGCCATAGTTTCTTAGTCCGGTCATATAATCCCATGCGGCCCATCCCCCTCTAAGCCCAAGTTTTGCGGCCACCGCATTCTGGTTATTCCGGTCAGGCATATACTCCACAATCAATAGATTCTGGAAGTAAGAAAAGAGTTGGGGCAGCAGGCGGAAAACAGGATAGGATTTAGGATTTTTGTTAAAAAATATGACAATCTCATTAACCTTGAAAATATCCTTCTGGGCAAGTGCTTTCCGGAGTTCAAAAACATTAAAGTCCTTGCTCACCCCCACTTCCTTTTCGACAAGGTCTGCGGTGATCCTCCTCTGGTCTTTCGACAGAGAAATCAGGATCTTGTCCAGTTCGGAAGTCAACCTGTTCAGATCAGAGCCGACATGGTCGGCAATCATCTGAGCAGCCTTTGGTTCGATCGTTGCCTCCCTTGCTTTCAGATAGGTATCTATAAAGCCCGGCAAATCCCGGTCGTATAATTTCTTTCCTTCGAAAATGACAGCACCCGCCTTGCGGGCAAGAGAATAAACCTTCTTCCTCAGATCCAGTTTGCCGTTTTTGTGGCAGAACACCAGGATCGTCGATTTCTGCGGTTTTTCAAAATAGCCCTCCAAGGGATCCAGGTTCTTCAGGGCCTGTGACTCCTTCACGATGATGACCTGATGTTCAGACATCATCGGATAGCGGAGAGCCATGTCGACAACCTGAGCAGCCGTGACATCCGGCCCATAGACGATCGTCTGGTTAAAATCACGCTCTTCCGGCTGCAGGACATTCTGGGCCAGATAATCCGAAATCTTATCGATATAATAAGATTCCAGTCCACCCAAAATGTATATTGGCGCAAATTTCCGGGCCCTCAGATCCCGCATCACTGTTCCGTATGTTACCGTAGAATTCTTATCTGCCATAGTTTTTCCATAAGACCTTCTGAGAAATAGCTGCATCCGTTTTCCCCGGATTCTTTTTTTTATTATCTTTGCAAAAGGCTCATGCAAAGGTAATGCAAATCGGATGAAACTCAAAAAGAATTCCCGCTTTTGTTAAGTCAGAGGAATGATAGCAAATCTGACCCATCGTACTTTCATCTGTATTCACCGCCTTCATTCATAACAGGAAAAAAGAAATGACACCATTAAATTTACCTGATTTCCAGGTCAAACTCTCGGGTACGCAGGAGAGACCGGCCATTTTTGACCTCCTCCGCCGGAAATATGTAGCACTGACTCCTGAGGAATGGGTCCGCCAGCATTTTATCCATTTTCTGATTGAACATCGCGGCTATCCGGCTACACTGATGCAGAACGAGATCCAACTGAAGGTTGGCGATAAAGTCCTGCGTGCAGACAGCATACTCTACGGAAACGATCTCCACCCCCGGATGATCATCGAATACAAGGCACCGAATATTCCGGTGACTCAGAAAGTCTTTGACCAGATTTCAGTCTATAATCTTCTTCTTCATGTTGATTACCTGATTGTTTCCAACGGTATCCGTCACTACATCTGCAAGATGGACTATCCTCGTCAGGGTTACTCTTTTTTAAAGGATATTCCCTCCTATGAGCAACTATGACAGACGGCATGACATGGTCAGTATGTCTTTGACCTACAACCTCTTCAAGGTTTCTTCCAGCCGGTCCTACTCAACAAAAAGGACCGGGTCTGATCTGATCCGCCAGAAAGTCCTGATCGTCAGAAAAAATACATGAATAAAAGAAAAGTTGTTCCTACCCGAAAATGTCCTTTGACTGCCATCCGGATGTATGAAATCTATACAAATATCTAATTTTGAATAATATCGTAATTAGTAGTCTTTTCTCCTTTGTTTTTCCTATCTTTGTCTATACAAATAAGCGTTTAAAGTAAGGTAACCAACTGGCGCTTCTATTCATTAACTTTAAAACTAAACCATTATGACTGAAAATCAAAACCTGACCAAAGAAAAGATGAATCATGTTCTAGTGAGTGATTATGCCTGGCTTCTTGAAAAAGGAAAAGAGGGCGGACTGTTGTGGAACGGCTCCATGGCAGATTTATGTGTCTGGACACACCAACTCTTCCTGCAGTTTGCCATCACTGACAAACACGGGAACGCGCGGCAATACAAAAGTCTGATGCGGGAAATTTGCGCCCTCACCCACAGAGATATGCCACACAACCCCAATTCATACGTAAGCCATTCCCAAAAAGAAGACTATGCCTGGAACAAGACCTTTACGACACGTTACAAAGAGATCTTCCTGAGTGGCGATGAACACCCCATCAGCCACTTCCTCTCCAGAAAGAAGGATGAATAATGCTCTCCGGTACCGCCCCGTATAACTGGCGGTACCGATGACCGGTGAATCCGAATCCCTCAGAGACGAAACCCTACATCTCTTATTGCTTATTGAATAAAATTATTTCGTGACCGTATAACTCTTCCCTTCACTGCCAATAGAAGTCAGAGTTAATTGCTTAGATACATTTTCCAATAATCATCAGCAAGCTTATATTTTCCTGCAAGCAGGATGGAACAGCCTGAAAAGGTAAACAATCAAAAGGGACCGGACTCAATAAGTTGATGCCATTACCTAACCCTATCAAGACAGAATTCCCTTCCAGATGCCCTTAACCGGACGAATAAAGATCACTTTTTAATGTAGAGATATACATTGAAATATACAATATCTACATCTTTCCTGATATAAATCAGGAAAAAAATCATTATTTTTGTACTGAATGTAGTTCATCGTAAAATAACAAAATATTATGACACAGAAATATATCAAGGAAACGATCACAACACCCAGATGTTACCAGATTTGTCTGCTATCAGATTGCCCTATGGCTGAAGAATGTATCCGGTACTTCGCGGGACTTCACATTGATAAGGATGAACATTCCGGATTCGCGACCTACCCGACTGCCCTGAAAGGCAGCAAGTGTGAATATTTTAAGAAAAAACGGATTATACAAGGCGCATGGGGATTTCATACGATTTTCAAGGATGTCAAGCGATGTGATTCGGCCTCGCTGCATAATGCTATCAAACAGTATTTAGGTGGAAATGGCACCTATTACCGATATGATCATGGAGAAAGAATATTGACTCCGGAACAACAGGACTGGATTATCCATCTCTTCAGCCAGTATGGCTATACGGAGAACCTGGTATTTGATGGCGGCAAAGAGGTCTACGATTGGTAATACCTGACGGGCCAGTTGGAAGACAACTGTCAACCGAAAAGGCACATTACCGAAATCGCTGACAGCCTGATCTGAGGTTGACAAATAATCTTGTCAACTGAATGGTAATTTAACCACAAAGGCTGTCAACTGATTCCTGTATACACCACAGTATACGTCTGCATCTACCAGCGGAATTTTCTTACCAGGCCGTGGAAAGGAGCTTACCAAGCCGTGGAGACCTGCTTACCAGGCCTTGGAAAGGAGCTTACCAGGCTGTGAAGACCTGCTTACCAGGCTGTGGTAAGCAACGAGAAAATAAAAAGTAAAGAATTATATATATACGTTCATGAAAATACTACATACAAGTGATTGGCATCTGGGGCATAACCTGTATAATTATGATCGCACTGAAGAGCAGACAGCGATGATCAGACAGATGACAGACATCGTAAAACAGGAAAGGCCTGATGTCTTCCTGCTCAGCGGAGATGTCTACCATACGCCACAACCTTCTGCTGCCGTACAGACGCTGTTTTCAGAAGCTATGGTCAAACTCCATGACGCGTATCCGGAAATGGTAATTGTCGTTACTGCCGGCAATCATGACAGTGGCAGCAAACATGACATTTTCAGAACGCCATGGCACGCCTTGAAGGTTTATACGGTCGGAAACATTGACAAGGAGCACCCTGAGACACATATCGTCGAGATTCCCGGTAAAGGTTATGTCATTGCCATCCCCTACGGCTACGAGCGGAACATTCCGGAAGGTTTCTTCCAGGAGTTGATTGACTGGGTGACGGCAAAAGACAGTGATAACCTTCCAATCATCATGATGGCCCACACGACAGTGAAAGGATGTGACTTCACAGGACATGACAATGCAACAGAATTTTCTGTCGGCGGCATTGACAGTTTTGATATTGACAAATTAGGAAAGGGATATGATTATCTGGCACTGGGACATATTCATCATGCTCAGTTTGTGCACGGTGGCGATCACCGTATCCGATATAGTGGCACCCCTCTGGCCATCAGTTTCGATGAAGCCTTTGATCATACGGTAAGTATCGTCGAGATCCCAAAGCACGGTGATACCCCTGACGTAAAGACCATCCCCATAGACAATCCACATCCCCTGACGACTCTTCCGACAAAAGGCTTTGCCACATGGGAAGAGGCCAAAATGCTCCTTAAGGATTTTCCGGATGACATCCCTGCCTATATCAGGCTGAATGTAGAAGTGGATGATGTCCTGCCGGCGGAAGCCAACGCCGAAGCCAACGAACTCGTCCAGGGCAAGAAATGCCGGTTCTGCCATATCAATGTACAACGGAAACAGCAGCAGTTAGCAGCATCAAAAACGTTCACTGTACAAGAATTTCAGGAAGAAAATCCGCTCGATATTGCTCACAGATATGCAGATGATATGGGAATACCCTTTGATGATGAAATGGAATCGCTGTTCAAGGAAACGGTAGACCTTATCCATCAAGAAGACCGTGAAATCTAAAATCACTGAAAGAAAATATGAAACTCCAGAAACTTACCATACATAATATCGCATCTATCGAAGATGCAATGATCGACTTTGAGTCCTCTCCCCTGTCAGACAGCGAAGTCTTTCTCATCACAGGAAAGACCGGTGCCGGCAAATCGACTATTCTGGACGCTATCTGCCTGGCCCTTTTTGCCGAAACGCCAAGGATGAAGAATACGCTCATGCAGGGCGATACACAGGATGCCGAAAAAACTATTACGATCAATGATACACGGCAGTTGATGCGCCGGAATACCGGAGAGGCTTTTGCTCGACTGACCTTCACAGGGAGCAATGGTATTCACTATGAAGCGGAATGGTCGGTAGCCCGTGCCCGGAAGAAACCGGACGGGAATCTGCAAAAGAAAGCATGGACGCTTACCAATATCGACAAACAACAGGTATTGACAAAGGACAATGAGATTAAAACTGAGATACAACGGGCCATAGGTCTTGACTTCAACCAGTTCTGCCGGACAACCATGCTGGCACAGGGTGAGTTTACCCGGTTTCTGAACAGTAAGGATGAAGAGAAAGCCGCTATCCTTGAGAAGATTACCGGCGTGGACATCTATTCCAAGATAGGCAAAAAAGTCTATGACATCACCGCTGAGAAGAAGGATGCATGGGATAAGGCGGTAGAAAAGATTCAAAATATCCATCTGATGAAAGATGAAGAACTGAAAGAACTTCAGGATAAATTGAAAGCGCTCTCTGAACAGATGGAACAGAACAGAGTGGCGAAGAAGACGGCTGAGAAGAAAAGAGACTGGATCATAGAAGAATCCTCCTTAACCCAGAAATTAAAGGAAGCCCAAGAAGAATATCAGAAGTATCACGCTGTCATTGAAGGTGATGACTTCAAACAGAAGGAGTTGCTGATCAAACAGTGGAATGAGACGATAGAAGCTCGTGGATGGAAAAAGCAGATTGCCTCTGCCAACGCCCAGAAGGATCAGCAGCAGAAAAAATTGGATTCCTGCTCTGATGATTTCATCCTTTTTCTGAAAGGTAAAAATGGCATAGAACAGAAATACGACAAGAAAAAGCAGGAACTGCAACAGGTCAAGGAGAGTCTGAAAGCAGATGAAGAGAAAGTGCCGGTTTACGACCAGGCGCAGACCATCATCGGAAGATTGAAAGCGGTTA
Organism: Segatella asaccharophila; assembly: GCF_054687055.1. Lineage (NCBI taxonomy): Bacteria > Pseudomonadati > Bacteroidota > Bacteroidia > Bacteroidales > Prevotellaceae > Segatella > Segatella asaccharophila. Next base: position 27,402 of record NZ_BAACAN010000005.1, read on the forward strand.
TTGATGGGAACCAGAAAATCACGGAGTTCCAAAAAGGGATTGGGATTGAAAACGGACGGTTAAAGGGAGAACTCAGGAGGACAAAGGATGAGACGGAGAAGCAATGTAATGCTGCAAAGACCGGTTTGGAGTCACAGGAGAAAACACTCAAGCGACTGGTAAATTGTCTGGAAGCAACTCAGTTGCCGACACTCCGGAAGCAGAAAGATGAAATAGCCTCATCTATAAGTCAGTTGAAGACGGCTCAGGAACGTATTGGAAATCTTCACCAGGAACAGGAGAGAGTGGAAAAAGCCCGAAAGGCTCTTGAGGTAATCAAAAAGGGTATTCTGGACTCCCATAAGGAAGTTGAAGCACTGGAACCACAAATTCATGATGCCGAGAAAAACTACGACGATCGCAAGAAGAGCTTTGAGCAACAGAAAGATACGGTCAATAAATGGGCACAAGGCATCCGCAGCAAACTCCACATAGGGGATTTCTGCCCGGTATGCGGTCAGAAAATCGTATCAGAAATTCCTCACGAAGATGCACTGGCAGATCTGTATGCCATAGCAGAAAAGGAGTATCAGAAGGCGGAAGAGCAGCTCAAACAACTGAAAGAGCAGCGGGATAAACTGAATGCATCTATCACTTCACAAACAACGCTCTATTCAACTGAAAACAAGAAATTGGATACGGACTCCACTTTGCTGTCTTATCAGGAAAGAGCTGCCGAAGCCTGTAAACTTTGTGGTATTGAGAGCATGGATGAGAACAGCCTTGCCATCCTTGCCCAAAAACAGGAACAATCAAATTCTTCTCTGAACAAAATTGAAGAGAAGATTCAGGCGGCTGAAAAGATAGAAAAAGAAATCTCAGAGAAACGGAAATACATTGACGGCCTTCGGAAGAAATGGGATGAAGCAAAAGAGAATCTCCAAAAGGCTGATCAAACTATTGCAAATTGCGAAAATCAGATAAAGACGTACCGGCAACTCATCGACTCCAAGACAAAAGAAATAACAGAAGCTCACGATCAGGTCGCCGGCCTGATGAAAGGCAACTGGAATAATGACTGGGAAACCATGCCGTTGGAATTCTGTAAGGAACTGAAAGACGCAGAGACAGCATACAAGGGCAAAACGACTCAGTCGCAATCTCTTACACAGGAATTGAATACCTTGTCTACTGATATCAGCAATATCAATGATTCTCAGAATGCCCTTCTCCAATTAATGCCAAAGTGGAAAGACCTGTCAACTGAGGAAGCCGTTGAAAGCACTCACCTCCTCCATGACATCAACGAATTGCAGACGAATGTCAAGTCGGCATTAAACTCAAAGAGAGAAGCTGAAAAGGCAGCATACGATAACCAGTTGAAACTCGACGTCTACTATCACCAGCATGAAGGCTATGATGCTGACAAACTCGATCAACTGGAAACGAGAACACAATCTGATATTCAAGTTATCCAGGAGGAACAAACCAGACAGAAGAACGAGGCACTCACAAAAGAAACGCTTCTGAAGAATCAACAGCAACTTTATCAATCGCACCAGAAGCAAAAACCGGAACTTGCAGATGAAGAGACAGCAGACTCACTGAATACATTGATCAGTGAACAGGACCATCATATAGCCAGCCTGGGTGAACAGAAAGGAGCCGTCAACCAACAACTCGCCGATGATCAAATGAACAGGAAGAATGTCGGAAAATTGAATGAAGAAGCTGATGCTCAAAAAGCCATCTATCTGAAATGGTCACGAATGAACCAGTTGATTGGCGATGCAACAGGCAACAAGTTCCGTAAGATTGCACAAAGCTATATCCTCGGCAGTTTGATACATTCAGCCAACAACTACATGAAGACACTCAGTGACCGCTATATACTGAAGTCCACACCAGGCACCTTTGTCATATCACTGGAAGATGCCTATCAAGGTTATGTAAGTCGTCCTGCCAGCACGATTTCCGGTGGCGAGAGTTTTCTGGTATCCCTGTCGTTGGCACTTGCACTGAGCGACATCGGCCAGGAGTTGTCAGTAGATACACTTTTTATCGATGAAGGATTCGGAACATTGAGTGGCGAGCCACTGCAGAAAGCCATTGACACCCTGCGGTCACTGCATAACAAAGCCGGGAAGCATGTAGGTATTATCAGCCATGTAGACGAACTCCGTGAACGGATTCCTGTTCAGATACAAGTCAACCAGGAAGGCAACCATTCAAGCAGTACCATCAAGATCATTCCGGAAGAATAAATAAAAATAACTCAACTTACCGGTTATGGCACAACCTGTAGTCAACACTTGTAATACTATCCGAACAAAGGTAAACATTGATAAATAGGCTGTCAAAGTCTAAAAAAAGCCATGGAATAGCCTGTTTATTTAAAAATAAAGCTTAGTTTTATTTCCTTTTTTACTGAACTTTTAATATATTTGTCATTATAAAAATGCAACTTATTAAAATTATGGAAAACAATGATTCTTCTTTATATTCAAATGAAATTGCAGAGCGCTTATGGAGCAGTCATGCAAGTCTGATGGTTGGCGCTGGTTTCAGTAAAAATGCAATACCTATACATGAAACATTAAAAAAATTTTCAGATGGGGAAAAATTAGGAGATGTTTTTTATCAAGAATTACATAAGGATAACCCAAATGATTCAAAGAGAACAGATTATGCTTTGTTTTGACCAAACAGAAATGAAATAATAACTAAAGCAAGGTAATCTATGAGTTTAGGCAAATGGATTTTAAAGACGTTTGACAAAACGGACGTTGATGGCATATCAGAAAAAGTTGACCAACTTGAAAGACAGGTATCTGATTTGAAAGAAGATCTTCACAAACATAAAGAAGGCGAAGAAAACCTTTCTACGCAGAACGAAGAATTCACTGCCGAACTTTCCGTGGCGAACAAACAACTGGCAAGTCTGAAGAATGGTTTGTCTGAAAAAGATAGTGAGATATCAAACTACAAACAAGAAATTGCGAGGTCGCAAGAATCCCTGGGCCAGAGTCATTCAGAAGAAAACCAACTTAGACAAGAAATAACTAACAAGAAGGAAAACATTTCCAAATTAGAGTTAGAAAAGGAAGAGTTACAGCATCAAGTAACCAATCACAAGAACAACATTGATCGCCTTGAGTCGGAATTGGATAATGAAAAGAACGATAAGAAGCGTCTGAAAAATGAATATAACCAGAGAATGACATCTACAGTTCAAGAACTTTTGGCAAAGAAGAAAACTATAGATGAGCAAGAAAACCAAATTCACGCTCAGAAAAGACTGCTTGATCAATCTGCCGAAGATTTAGAGTACTCAAAAGGAATTATTACCAACCTACAAAAGGAGATTGAAAGCATTAAAAATCAATTAGACGTTACACATGAAGACTGCAATGCCAAAGATGTTCAAATAGCTGATCTAAATTCTAAATGCGAAGGTTTTGATTCCAGAATAAAAGAATTGACGATCTCGAATGATGATATGACATCCAAGTATGAAGAGCAACTTTCAAGGATAAAAGCTCTAGAATTGTCTACATCTGATTTGACACAGGAGAAGGACAAGTTGAATACTGAGAAAGATAACATTAATAATGAGTTGGATGTTACAAGGCAGAGACTGGGGAAATCCATCCAAGACACAGAATCTCTACGGAGTCAATTGAAATCTAAGGAGGAAAAAATTAAATTGATTCAAGCCAAATTGGATAAATCTGACGCTGTAATTTCCGGAAACAAGAATAATATTACATTATTAAGGACGGAACTTGAAAATCTCCAACATGACAAATCTTTACTTGAAGGCAAGAACGAAAAACTAAAGAAAGATTTAAGTTCCAAAGAGGAAGATCATTCACGCTGCTCGAACTACATCGATAAGAAAGAAGAAAACATAGCATCATTGCAGCAGACCCTTATTGAAAAGCAATCTCATATTGAACAGTTGAAGCATTTGCTTGATCTGCGCGATAAACATAATCAACTGAACGATGGAGAATAATTATAAATCAGAACTCGATATACTGGTAGTCCTTGAGCATCAACTCGCCTGCCATCTTTGGAGCGATATGTTTCAAATGTTGGAAGACACAGCTGTTATGATTTACCATCAGGTGGACTTTATTGTCAATAATAAGAATGACTTTCCTGTGCTATATGAACTAGCATCACAAATACAACAATGGAAAGTCCAATCCAAAGGTAGTCTTGATACCTATTCATCAAAAGTGCTAAGTGGCTATCTTTATGGAAGAATAAAAGACAGTTACTCCTATGAAGACCTCAAAAGATTATCTAAGTACTTCATAGCTATAAAGGACATTAATAAGGAAGCCGGAATAGTTTTAGATGAGGATTGGTCAGTTGTGCTTTTATCTTCATGGGGAGTTCCTAAGCTTGATGATAGTGAAAATAAACATAAGAAAGAACAAAATTTACCGTCCGAGCCGATTCAAACATCCAATGATGAAGAAAAAAGGACTGTAGTTTCTATAGCAAAGACAAACAATGAATTACTTCTTGAAAGATTCTGGAACAAACTTACTTGTAGAAGTTTTGACTATCAATACTTCTGGCGCAATAAAATCAATTCCAAGCAGTATAACGAATTAAAATCGTTAATAAAATCGTGTGCCTTTGAGAACAAGTGTGGATTTGAAAAACGTTTTGGCCGAGCCATAGCATTATGTATTGCGGAATGGTATAAGCGCGAATATAACGGAAATGACGGCAGGAGCAATGCTGTCAAAGAACTGAATCTGTCATGCAACCCCAAAATTATATGGACTAATTCCGGTTTGCCTGATAACTTTCTATATGGGCAACAAAACAATAGATACTTGGACTCCCTTTACGTTTTAGGAGGACTTCCCATTAATTATTTGATTCACAAACAGTTTAATAAGGTGTTCAAGGAAATACAAACTGTATATAAACAAAAGGAAAGCGATGAAGTCCTTCAAAGCAATGTGTTTATCAATAATAACACTTTGCAGGAATCAACACGTACTCAATGGGGAAGTCTTCATATGTATTTTGATGCCCTTATGAGTGATGACTATCCTTTTGCTGATGAAGATAGAGAGGAAGAACCGTTCCGCACATTCATCTCGAATTTGCAGGAATGGAATCCAATGCGGAAAAAATTCAGTATTGAATGGATTGTGGACGGGAATCAAGATGTAGAGATATTCCGAAGACGGATGCGCCTTTATGTTACACCTGAATATAATGGTGAAAGAAATAAGAGCATTTCTTATGGCAGAATGTCAAGGTGGGGAGTGACGACAAAGACCCAATTTTTTCGTCTCTATGCTCTCTTCAACAACATGCCTCCAGCTGAAATTAGCGATTTCATCACCTTTCACAATACGTATGACGGATACTTTGTCGGGAGATTGAATCACAATTACTTTACTTTTAATCATCTTCCATCAGGAAAGATCTTTAAAGTTACGCTTTATATCGAAGCTGATGGAAAAGTTAAGGATATTTACTCCTTTGATGTAAATCCCTACCTTCAACTTTATGAGACAGACAAATACAGTGTACTTTCAAGTTGTAAATCTGATGGTCAATCTTACGCATTACTTCCGTATGACACAAAAGTCGCAAATATCAAAGAAAATGAATACGGGGGAAAATATTTTGCCGAAAGTGGTGATCCTTACAAATTAATTCCAATCAACGGTTCCATTACTTTCAAAGATGAGGATGAAGAAGATGTGTACATGGTCAGCAAGGATCATGACATTGGAATCAACGTATTACCTCACCATAATGATATAAGTTATCTGGAAAACGACTTATGTACACATCATTATTTTTCCTCTGAAGAAGAGCACTTTGAAGATAAGATAGCAGTACTTATGAGCAAAAATGACTTGACCTTTACTCTTTATGAAAAAGATCAAAAACCCTGCAAGATTAGTAAGGAAGATGTCATTTTGGAGTATAAAAAAAGCACAGACACATACTACCACAAATGGACAGACGAGGATTATCCTATAGGGATGATTAAAATCAAAGCTAGCTATGGTGTTCTAACCGCTCAAACAACTGTTTTTTCTCTCTGTTCTCCCAAAATATCCTTTATCCGAGATTGTGAAAAATGCTTGATAGAGTTTGACAAAGCCATTCCTTTGTTGGAGGTACCGAAAGGCCTGAAATTAATTGATGATCATACCTTTAAGGACGATAAGAATTATAGAAAGGAAATAGATACATTCGTATTCAAAATTGGTGCTTACGAAGATTACATTGACTTGCCAGTTTACCGCGCCTTCACGGTGGTCGAATTATATAGAGATAGAGAATTCTTTCAATATGGTGATATAGATTCATCCCACTGGATCACTGTTCCTTTTTTACTAAAGAATCATTTCTCGTTACGCTCAGTAAGTAACAGCGGTGTAGTCCGACAAAATTTAAAAAATAGTACATTCAATTATTTAGACTTTGCATTTGATGACGACGAAAGTCCTGAAGAAACTTTTGAGGATGTAGGACCTATCAGTTTCTCATATACAAAAGAGCTAAATGCGGGACAGAACAACATAATATTTGCATCTTCATCAAATATAAAAGATTACCATTTTTACTATTGGTCCATGAAGAAAGAAGATGGGCCAAAAGAAATCCAGCTCACCGACTTTAATGGATTTATACAGTTGCAACTGTCTGATGTTGAAACTCGGCATGGAATGATTTTCCAAAGTTTGATGGATAATGTATGCCCAAAACAATATTATGCACCTATCATTCACAGCTCTTGGGGCGATGCAAGACAACAAGAAAAAATCAGAGAACAGTGCTTTATAATAGCTGCCTATTACAAAACACCATTCCGCATTTTTGCTCCGATATATTCTTATCTTAAAGGTACGGATAGTGAACTTGTAGACTTGGCTGTTCGTTATATGTTCCCAATTGATACAGACAACTCTGCTGAAGACAAATTCCATGAGATTATGAATTCTTTTCTAACCAAATTGAATGGCAATGAGATGGCAAGAATGGCTTCTCGTAACATTTTCGTCGGAGGTCAATCAATTGATGAGAGACTGAGAACTCTTATCAGATTTTCTCATGAAATGTATTTTTCATGGATATTCCTAAACAGGAAGACCTGGAAGGAGATGCCAAAACGTTTCGTTGATAACAGGTATATTCCAATAACCATTAACGCTCATAAGAACAAACCATTTATTTCTAAGATGTTAACAGAAAGTTTCTATAAGGGAGATTCTGAACATCAAACTCTGATAAAAGAATACCTGCGGAAAAGCGCAGAGAGGCTCTTCTTGATGTGCGACATACGTGAATCAAGTGAAAACCACAATTCTTTAATAAACATAGTAAATGCCTATTGGGGACATCAGAATGATAAAGGTTATCGATTCCCAGCATTTAACAATAGTCGTTGGTATGGATATGATGAAGCTGGCAATAAGATTTGGAACGATCACAAGGATGACCTTCCGGAAAAGGCTGTCTGTTTTATGCGCCCGAAACCAATTAGGAGAACAAAAATTGGAATTATCGGCTTTACAAACCTTGAAAATGCAAAGCGGCAAGGGGAGGAGGTTAGAAATGTGCAATACATAATTTCCTTCCTGAGAAAATTATACAGTGACAAAGATTCATTTATCCAGATAGAACAGTTTCTTATCAAGAATCTGTACACCTATAATGCATATTAATTATGAAGCAAAGACTTAAATTCGCAGAACTTTATCGCAACTGCAAGCATGAATTTGCAAAAACAATTTCAGCCATGTGGGGTGGAAATCCGCAAACTCTACAACAAGAACTTTATGCGCAGCAATTAAGAACTATTGCCAGTAATATTTTCGCACCGGATAATACCATGCCTCTTGTGGAATGTATGGATCCTTATGAAACTATTAAACCTGAAGAAAAGGAAAATGCTTTACGGCTTGTCAACGGGTTATGGAAAAAATTCTATTTACCTTATAAGCATCAATATGACAGTTGGAAGGTTTTAAGAAAGGGTTTTGTGGGCGATAAGGTAAAGTCAATAGTTGTTACGACTGGAACAGGTTCCGGTAAAACAGAGTGTTTTATGGTTCCTTTGGTTGCAGATTTGTTAGACAAGTGGGAAACTGATCCATCCAATGGCGTAAAAGCTATTTTTATCTATCCATTAAACGCTTTGATGGAAGACCAGAAGTTAAGGCTTCAAGAACTCCTGAAGGGTACTTCCCTTCATTTTGCTGTTTATAATGGCAATCTTATTGAAGATGTTCCATCTCTTGCCGATTATAGTCAGGAAGCCAAGTTGAACAGACTAAGAATTAAACAGGAAAAAGAAAAATTCCCAAATATTCTGGCAACGAGAAAAGAAATGCGGAACAGAAAGCCAGATATATTATTGACTAATCCGACCATGCTGGAGTATATGCTATTGCGTAATAAGGATAAAGTCCTTTTTGAAAATTCAGATTTGAGTTGGATCGTAATTGATGAGACCCATAGCTATACGGGAGCAGGAGCTGCGGAATTGGCACTTCTGATGCGGCGTGTCTTAATGGCATTTAACAAGAAAGCAGACTCCGTTCGTTTTGCAACATCTTCTGCCACAATTGGCAATAGTAACAGCAGCGATGAAAATTTAAAACTTAAAAAGTTTATTTGTGGAATCAGCGGACAAAGTGCAGAGCAGATTGAAATCATCAAAGGGAATCGGGTTATCAATACGGTGGATGGAGATTCTGATAAGGCTGCAAGATACCGTATAAAACTTCATGAGGAAGGCTATGTCAGGTTGGATCATCTGATTTTAGGAGAAGGACTTTCTATAGAAGAAAGGTTGGAAAAATTGGATGGATTATGTGAAGACGATGAAAACAGAAAGGGGCTGCAAGTAAAGGTCCATTTCTTTTATCATGTCCCCAACCATGGACTGCTTGTTAGACTTGATGATTTTGACCATAAAAATGCAGTATTTCACATCCATACCAACACACCAATAGATGTTTCAAACACCAAAATACCATATCTACGGCTAGTCCGCTGTAATTGTTGTGGAAACTATATGGTCATAGGACAAGAAGATAACAGAGAGGGGGGTACCTATAAGGCTATCACAAGTGAGCATGTGGATTTGTTTGATGATGAAAAACCGGAGCATAGAAGTAATTTAGTGTTTGGATTATTACGTCAACATAACGAAGTGGAGGGAAATGTTCCAGTGAAGATTGATGGAAATACCTATGAGGAAACAGATTATAAAGAAAATGACAGTAATGTGGTTTGCAATATAAATAAGAATTGCCCTTATTGCGGCACTTCATTGTACCGTGTATCCGACGAAGAAGAGGACGATGATGGTGAATCAGCTTCAGAACTGGAGGCTGAAAAGACTACTCAATTTTCTCTGTCAACAGATTTTGTCAGTAGACTGATAACGCCTGTACTACTGAATTTGCTTCAGTCAAATGATAGTGAATTTCCTGATGCTCCGCATCATGGACAGCAGTTTATCAGCTTTGTTGATAGCCGACAATCTGCTGCCAAGTCAACCCTGTCTCAGAATGTCGAACAAGAGCGTCTATGGATAGAAAGTAAAATTTTCCATGAACTTACTCGCATAGGTAAAGAAAGAGAAAAATCAAAGGAATCTTCACAACTTATTGATAAACTAAAGAAGCAACTTCAAGAAAAGGAAGAAGCGGCAAAAAAGGCAAGAGCTGAAAAAAGTGCCGCAGCTTTTGATCTGATGGATGATGTAGATGAACTTGGGAATAAGTTACGACAAGTTTCAGAATCCATGGGGAACGTCCATAAAGAATATCTTACATGGAAAGAGATTTTTAATCTGCTTGACAAAGACCCCATGAGCGATTTGTTCTGTTTCCAATTTTCAAACCGATCTGAGGGGAGTGAGGAACTTGACTCAGAAAACATTGATAAGGTATCAAGAAAGACAAAAGTCAAATATATCTATTCCGCAATGGTTGAACAACTGGCCAGAAGACCCCTACGTGGAAATCTTGGCGAAAATTTAGGGCTATTCACTTCTTACTATCCAGTTCTTGATGGACTGGCAGATGATGACAACCAACTTCCTGATGCTGTAAAAGAATTAAATAGTAAAATAAGACGTCCCGAAAAGAAAATCAAAAGCAAAGACTGGAAAGACCTTCTGAAGATTTTCATGGATCATTCAGTAAGGTCAAACGAGTCTTACTTCTTGCAGGATACAGAGAATGAGGCCGACATTTGGAGTTGCCAACGTTTTGAGACCCGTAAATCTATTCGTCGACCTGCCTGGAAACCAAGTGCAAAGAGACCCAACACCGTCAAAAGATTGTTGGCCGCTCTATGCACTGAAAAAGATGAACCAACAGATGAAGAAATCCTCCTATCTTTAAAAAAGAACCAAGATATAATTAACAAAATATCTGATGCACTATGGTATGAGCTGAAAGATCATCTCAGGCTGATTGAGCGCAGCAAGCGTTGGGATGAGAATGATCGTAGTTGGCAAGATGATGATGAGGTCAGTGATGATTTAGGCCGACTTAACCTAATGAAACTTGGCTTCAAGCTATACGATCATGCTTGCCTGTGTGACGTCCGTAGAAAGGAGAAATATGCAGTTTTGCGTCCAGAAGAAACGTTGTTCAAGGGCTTTTCGCCCAGCTATGAGAAGGGACGCTCTTGTATTCCCATGTCAGCGATAGAAGAATGGAACCTTTTCCCATATCCCTATGGGAGAAAAGAGGATGGCTCAGTAGTTGAAGATGACGAAATAATAGAATGGGCCGAAAGTAACCGCAACATATTGTGTAAGTCAGGTCTATGGGGAAAGGCTGGGCATTATACGAATCGACTGAGTCAAATCTTCAAATACCCTGACATATTTATTCAGGCTGAACATACAGCCCAAGTTGATAAAATCATAGCAAGACAAAGCCAGGAACTTTTCAGAGATAAAAAATCCATCAATGTTCTTGCCTGTTCAACGACTATGGAAATGGGAATAGACTTGGGTTCATTGGAAGCTGTTATGATGTGTTCGATCCCTCCTCATCCAGCTAATTATAAACAACGTGCAGGTCGTGCAGGTCGTGCAGGACAAAACCGAAGTGTCTGTCTTACATTATGCGGGTCAGACGCTATTGGCTATCGTACACTTTATAATCCTTTGGAGCAAGTCATCCACCGCCCCACAGCTATCCCCTTTGTAGATTTAGACAGTCCTCAAGTAGTCCAAAGACACGTCAACGCCTTATTGCTCAGAGAATCAGGAGTTTTGAACAACAGTCATGGCAACAATCTCGACCAGCAAATCATCAGTTTCTTTACGAACTTCACCTTTGGCGTCAATCCGATAACTCAAGAGACTGATTATACCATCGTTAAAGACAATGCAACAGGTGAGGATGTTTTACCCAACGAAAAGACACCATTGGGAGCGAAGAGCGACACACAGTATATGGCCTATGTGAATTTCCTTGATGGAGGTATTACGTCAATTACGGAAGATCATCTGAAGCAACTGTTGTTTGACACTTGCTTTGATGGAAATTCTTCTCTTGTTTGCAACAATGCTAAGCGCGACATCAATCGCTGCTATGAAGAATTAGCAGAAAAGGCACAAGAAGTTGGCACCGCTTTTGAATATCGTCAAAATAAAATTAAAGAGCAATTAATTAAAAAGGGAATATCCCCGACGTCAGCGAATATTTTGAATAACATAAAAGGCAGAAAATCTATACATGCAAGTGCAGCCGCCAGTATGCTCCACAAATTCACTGAGATTCTAAGTTCTAATTTGCTAAATCATCTTGCCACACATAGAGTAACACCAAATGCAAATATGCCGGTTAATATTATCGAGTTTGACATTAATATGAAGAACTTGAAGCGGTGGGGCAACACAGGCGTTTCTAACCCATCTTATCCTCTACACGAAGCCTTGTCCCAGTATGCCCCAGGAAATCCTATCGTATTAAGTAACCGAGTAAGAACTGTGAGAGGGATATCATATACTGGATGGTCTAAAGAAAATTATCACTTCAAGAAGATAAGTTCTGATGGAGACAATGTTATTCTTGGAACGAAAGATCAATTTAAGAACCCTAAAGGTGCTATCAAAACACTAACATTGATAGAGCCTTATGCATTTTTGCCAGACGTTAACGAGAATGATACACGAGATGTAATCCGACCAAGATATACAGCGGTTGATGCTCAATTGATAGGCACAAACGATTGGGTGGAGGACATGGCCAATACCCATCTTTTCCAAGTTAGAAATAATCGGGATAGTGGCGGTTCGCAAATCTTGTTCTATAATGCAGGAATAGGATTTGGGTATGCTGTTTGCACAAGATGTGGAAAGACCGTGTTGGAAAACAGATGGCATAAGAACGTACCTGGTCCGATTACTGATTTGCCTGAGGGTATGAAAGACAAGGTGTGTTCAAATAACATTCCAACGCATACAAGCATCAAAGATTTTCGCCATCGTTACTGTGTTAGTTTGTCTGCTGTGGAACATCAACATCAGTTAATTCAACGCAATGTGTTATTGGGCGGATTCCTGCAAACAGACTATAGTGAAATAAAAATTAAGGACAGTTTGAACTCACCCTGGTATGATAATGATGTCTCAGATAAAGATATACTTGTCACTTTAGGAATTTTGTTCTGCAGTTCTTTGGCCGACTATCTCGGAAAAGAATCAAGTGATATTGATTTCTTGATTACCCCCAATTGCCACCTCTGCATATATGACTCCAATCCTGGAGGATCAGGTTACTCCAATAAGTTGGCAAGTATCCCTGAATTGGAACACATTATAGATATGTCTCTTGACAGGCTTAATAGTGCTAAAAGCAAGGATGAACTACTTGACAAGTTCACGTTGAAATTTATCGACAATTTAGATATAGATGGGGCGAAGAAATGGTTAAAATCAGAGGTAGAATGCCGAAATGCATTTTCCTCAACAGTGCGACGGCTATATCCCAATGCTGTCAAGGCCACTATTGAGGATATTATATCAGACTGCCGAATGTCTACACAAAGGATGTTGTTTGTCAATGATAATTTCTCTTCTTGGAATTATGATGAAGCTGAAACCAATACTTTCAAGAACCGTATATTGGAAATTAGGAACAGTGGAGCCAAGTTCATCATAGTAGGATCTTGTAAAAATATACCCTTGCCAATTTACCACACTTTACAGTCAATAAAGGATTGGGCGGAAAGCATAGAAAAGGGTTCTGTTCAATTAGGAGATGGTTTGTATCCTGTGGCTATCGTGAATGGTCATGTTTATGTGACTGACAAGATTGAGGCAATATCTATGAACGGGAAGTGGGTTTCAGATTCGCTATACTGTATTACAGACTCCAATCCGAAAATAACTACAGAGCCAATTGACATATATCCTCCTGTATCAAAAACCATGACGATGCTCACGATACCTGGAAGCCAAGCCATTCTGAGTAATGAACTTGCTGATATGCTATTCAAATATTCTGATGATGCAAAAGCAATAGTATCTCAATTTTATGAACATTGCAAAGCATATCCTGATAAGAAACTCAATGTTTCTTATCAGGATGAGCACTTGAAGTCATATTTAGCCATGGTCGTGACATTACAATTCATAAAGTCCATTATTGCTCCTGTTAATCGTGCTTTTTCTTTGAAGTTTATAGTAGAGCAGTACTTTGAAAATGGCATTAAGAGTGGAATTTGTTCCAATTATAATGAATATGGAGTCCGAGATAAAATTCTTGAAAAACTTTGCAACAAGTGGATTCAAGATAATGAATTCACTGCTACTGCAGATGTGGAAACTCATTTCCCAAAAGATTTGCCACATTGGCGTGTGTTGAAGATTAATTGTGGCGAAGAAACCTTAGAGATATATCCTAATGGTGGAATCATCAATGAATGGTTCTTGAATATCGAAGAAGCTCGCAAGAAGAACAAATTCTACAGGGAAAATAATACAGATGTGGAAGAACAGATACCCATTCATAAAATGAAAGATATTTTGTATGACATAAAGTTGACAAAATAGGATAGGAATTGATAAAGTGCCAAAAAGCAGGAATCTCATCACCAAGAGATTTACTCAAATAATTTTCCACATCATCCATCCATAAGCCGACTTTCTTAGCCAAACTTTCTATTTTTGAAGCCTGTTTCTCTCCTTGTTGGCATTCTCTTTAGAAACCGGAGATCCCTTCAGACTCATAATTTGCTGAATCTTTTGCTCCCGCGAGTAAGGATGCAATGACATGCGCCGAACCTCCCGCTGAGCAGCCATGCTGTTCTTCCGGTGAAAATCGTTTATATATAAGTTGCCTACTGACAAACTGTTCTGCATAAAGATCAAGTTTTACCAGACCTTCGGGCGTAAAACCTCCTTTGATGATAGCATCCATGGATGTCCAAAAATCTGAGTTGTTCATATATCGAATATTCTTATCGTGCAAATATAGCTTTTTTTTCTTGTAAGTTCCAAATCTATATTTTAAAGTTCAACTTCAACAAGATAAACCATGTGTGTCTATGGAACTATTCTTCTTATCATACTCCTCTCTGACTTTCTTCGGCAAATTGGAGAACACAAGATTGTATGCCCTCTGGATCCAGTCCTTAACTTGCTTGTCATCAACCTGCTCAAGACAGATATCACTCCAATGCTTCTTATTCCAATGGAAGGCAGGCCGAACACCATCATAGTGCTCGCGTAGCACTTCTGCAAAATCAGGCTCCAACTTGACTGTAATTTTAGGCTCTTCGGCATTTAGCCCTATAGCCATAAATATCTTCCCTCCTACCCGGAATGTCAGCACATCCGGTCCGAAAGGCATATCTTCCGTTACCCAAGGCAACTTCAATGCGTTTTCTCTTGCTTCTTCAATATTCATCGCTTATCAGATTTTTATAGTAACCATTGAACCATACCACATAGTAACTTATTGTCGCTATTCTTTTATTGCTATCACTGTCCCAAACTTCATGAACGCATAAACGCATTCCACATGTTTGAAACCAGCAGCCTTTAACATTGTTAAAGTCGATGATACACTGTTTTCACGATCCAGTTTCTTACGTTTCAGCCATTTTGCTTTCGCTTCCGGAACGATGCCACTATGATCAATGTAATTCATCCACCAGTCATTATACGCCTTGTCGATGATTCTGGAATCTGAACAAAACTGGTCAAGGTTAATAAATACGCCACCAGGAGGTAACGATTCGTATATAGATTGATACAACTTTTGTTTCTCATCATCTTCCAAATGATGAATGGATAGAGCTGAACAGATGATATCACACCCCTTCTTAATGCCGTCAAAATAGTCTTCAACCCGGAAGTCAAAATTGCCTAACCCGGAGAATCTCTGTTTGGCTACCTCCAGCATGTCTGTTGACAGGTCCACCAGTGTGAAATGAGCATCCGGATAAAGCAGATACAGTTCTTTGGTAAGTAAACCTGTTCCTGCACCTAAGTCTGTGATATTCACAGCATCTCTTTTAATGTCCTTCAATAGACTTACTGACCTGACATAGTAGTCATCAAAGCAAGGAATAAAACACTTTCTGTCCTCATCATATTGTTTGGCTATCGAGTCAAACTGGTCTCTTATATCTTTCGTATTCATATCTCTCCTTTAATCCATTATCTGATTATTATTTATTCAGATACTCTTCGTCCTTTACCAGAATTTTCTCGATCTTGCCTACATACATCGTATGGAAGTCGCTTTTGGGATAGTTCTTGCCTATTGTCTCATTACTGATGAATCCGCTCTTCTGCAACGGTGAAGCATATACTTTCTTGCAGATGAATACCATTTTGGCTTCTGCAAAGTAAATAGGGTCCGCTGAATAAGTTGATTTAACATTTATTTCATTGATTATCAGCAAGATACATGATGTAATATTTGGTCAATTCACGGAAAATTTGTAACTTTGAGTGTTAAAAGCAAGCAAAAATGAAGTTCAAATCACAAAACCGGGAGCTGACACTTGAAGCATTCCGATCCTCTCTTGAGGATCTCCCGAAGAGCAACCGGTGGGTAAAGCTGGGCGACACCCTTCCCTGGGAGAAGATTGAAAAGATCTATAACAGCCGTTTGCATAATGTCCATAACGGAGCGGGCAACAAGCCGGCGCGCATGATCATCGGCGCCCTTCTTATCAAGCACAAGCTGAGCCTTTCAGACGTGGAGACCATAGAAGCCATCCGTGAGAATCCTTACATGCAATACCTGCTGGGACTGTCTGCCTACACGGACCAGCCGGTCTTTGACCCCTCTCTTTTCGTGTCAGTCCGCAAGCGTCTGGGCATAGAGGATTACAATGACATGAGCGAATCACTTCTTAAGCTTCAGGTCAGGATGTATGACAAGAAGCAGGAGGAAGAAGAGGACAATCAGGGGAAAGGCAGGAACGATAAAGGAGGAGTAACTGATGAATCATCCGATAAGCCGTATTCCGGCACAAAGCCATCATCCCCGAAGCCGAATGAAGGCCTGATGAAGATAGACGCGACATGCTCGGACTCGGAAGTACGGTATCCGACGGACCTGGACCTCCTTAATGACGGCGTAGAGGTCATAGACAGGATACTGGACCGTTTCTGCAGGATGACAGGCCTTCCCCGTCCGGAAACCCGCCTGAAGGAAATCCATTCCCGGTATCTGAACGTCATCAAGCTGCGGAAGAAGCCGAAGAAGAAAGTCAGGGAATGTATGGAATACATGCTTGCCCGCCTCAGGAGGAACATCGGTACGGCCCTGGAGACATTCGGCAAGGCTGACAGCAACTACTTCTTTTCGCTTAAGCCGCGTGACTGCAGCCTGTTCTTCACCACGATAAAGATGTGGAAACAGCAGAAAGAAATGTTTGTTAATCATGTCCATGTATGCAAGGACCGGATCATCAGCCTGTACCAGCCCTTCGTAAGGCCGATAGTCAGGGGCAAGGCAAAGGCGAAGACAGAATTCGGGGCAAAGATAGGCGTAAGCGTGGTGAAGGGATACACGTTTATCGACCACCATAGCTGGGATGCCTATAATGAATGCGACGATCTCATGCTTCATCTTAAAGCATATAAGAAAAGGTTCGGAAATCTTCCTGCCAAGGTGGAAGCGGACAAGATCTACATGAACAGATGGAACCGTCAGATTCTCCGTCTGCTTGGAATAGAAATAGGCGGGAAACCTCTGGGCAGGCCGTCAAAGGAGCAGAATACGAAAGAATATCACGACCTTATGGCAAGGAATGTCGGTGAAAGGAATGAAGTGGAGGCAACCTTTGGAACGGGCAAGCGGATCTACAGGGCAAACAACATCAGGGCAAAACGTGCTGATACGGGAGCTTCATGGGTTGGTGCGTGCTACTTCGTGAAAAATATAATGAAGTTCTTCAGGGAACTTCTTTATGCCCTTATTGAAATGATGGAAATTATCAAAATAATCCCGGAAAATACCGGGATTATTAGAAATCAAAGTCGGGTGGCCGAGAAAACTCCGGTTCTCGCCATCGGCTGATGAAAATAAATCAGCGGACCCTAAATAGAATTATCAGCAAAAATTTTGGTGAGCCCGGCCTTGGCGATCTTATCCTCATCCCGACCTGATACACTACCCAGATAAGCCATCTGCTTTTTGAATGACTTATCCATCACACAAAGAGTAAAATATTCCTCTTTATCTACAAAAGTCTTGGTGTAGCGCGAAGGACGCAAATAAATAATGGCTGTCGGATCATTATTTCCCCAAAGACATCCCAGATGTCCCCAACTAATGGTCATCGTATTACAACCATCCTGCTCATTACCGGCAGATACTAACATCCATTCTTTACCCAGTAGGTTGAACGGATTGAATTTCATGTCCTTATAATTAACTTCTTTCATGACTGTATTTTTTTATTGTTCGGAAATCATCTGTTAGTAATACTTTTCCCTGAGCCTTTTCGACAGTCTGATCAAGACATGACGGTAGGATTCTACTTTCATATTATTTTGTTTGCGAAAAACCTTCTTTTCTCAGAATCTCTGTCAGACGCTGGCGACAATCTCCCTGGATAATAATTTCCCCGTCCTTGACAGAACCTCCCACACCACACTTTTGCTTCAATAGTTTGCAGAGAGTACTCATATCCTCTTCTGAACCGACGAAGCCTTTCACGAGGGTCACAGTCTTGCCACCACGTCCTGCACGTTCCATATTCAGTCGTAATTTCTGCTGATTCCTCGGTAATGTATGAGATTCTTCCTGAGCAATTTCAGAATAGTCGAAATCAGGATTCGTTGAATAAACTACGCCAACACGCTTCTTTCGGTCAACGTCCTTCTTCTCTGTCATGCCCGCATCGCTGGTTTCTCCAAGAGCAGCCAAAGCACTTTTCCAATCTGTTCCTGTCATTTTCTTATTCATTTCTCATTCCCCTCTTTTTAGGTTTTGAACTTTGCCGGATCACATCATCGATACTAGTATATTTTCTTTGCGAGAAAAGTTGGTCAAAACCTGAATCCTGACCAATAGCCAGAGCTATTCTGATCAAACTCTCCAAAGAGACAAGACCTGTTCTCTCAAATCTCCGATAACTGCTCAAGTTCACTCCGGAACGCCGGCACATTCCCTCTTGTGTAAGGTTCATTTCGAGCCTTCTTGCCTTGACCCGACTTGCCAAAGCCTTGGCTATTTCGACAGGAGTCCGATCATTAACAGATAATATTTTATCAATTATTGCCATTTTACCCCATTAACTGCTCATATATTATCAATTACAAATATATGCAAAAAAGGGATACGCTCCAAATATTTTAAGGAAAAAGAGAGCAAATCAAAGCGCCAATCTTCTATTATAATATTATAAATTCATCTGTTTCGAAAGAGGTAAATTTTGAAAATACGGCACATTTTTACTACCTTTGCAATCTCCAAACAATAACAGCATCAAGATTATGCCCAGTACATTGATCCCTACTCTACTCTTGCAGATATTAGTCATAGGCTATACCCCCGGACCGGCCAATATCTATACTCTTGCCATGGTCTTACGCCATGGTAAAAAGAAAACCTTGATCATGTGGTTGGGATTACTGGCAGGATTCTCGATAGCCGTATGCGTTATGGCGATATTGACTCATCTGATAGGTATTGCCTTCGGCCAATATGTAACTTACTTAAAGTATTTCGGTGCAGCCTATATCGTATATCTGGCCTATAAGATATGGAAAGACAGTGATCATCCCCAGAAAAACGGACAAGACTGTACCTTTATCAGTGGAATGATCGTACAACTGACCAATGCCAAGATGTTACTGTTTGACCTGACCGCATTCAGCACTTTCGTATTACCCTACTCAAGCCGGTTGATCGACTTGCTGGAAGTTGCTACATGGCTGCTGATTGCCGGTCCCGGAGCGAATCTCGCCTGGCTATTGGCCGGAAGTTATCTCCGCAGATTCTTCATCAATTACAAACGTCGTATAGACCACATTTGTGCCATTGCCCTCTTTCTCTGTGCTATCTATATGATCTTGTAAAACAAGACTGTAACAATGAAGGCACAAGACTTATCATCACCTTGTCCATAAGAACGGTGAGTAAACTAATGGACTGATCCTTCATCCGACTCTTGAGGTAAGTATATAGACGATGATAGTCGGTGAGTTCTTCGTTATCCAGGTCCTCAAAGTTGAGAGAGATGATATGGTCCGGCAATATATGGTCCTCACTTTGCAATTGCTGACCGAACATTTCCAACAAGGTAGACTTACCACTACGCCGGATACCTGTTATAACCTTGACAACAGGTTGGTTCTTCCATTTCAGAAGTTGTGAGAGATAGGTTTTGCGTATAATCATAATCAAGAAAAATGAAATCTATTGCAAATATAGGTATAATTTTCAAGAAAAATGAAATCTATTGCATTTTCAACATGTTTTTTCTTTAATGATGAAAATCAGTTCATTTTCAAACTTGGGTCCTTTGTTACAAGCAATAAATGCTTTTACTGACTAATATAAGTTGGTAAAATGAAGACAAGGGAAGAATACATATCGCTGATTAAAAACCATGCTGATGAGATGAAACATCAACTTGAGCAGAAATCACTTTTCTTGTTTGGTTCCATCTCACGAAATGAACAAAAAGAAAAGGCATTTACAACTTCTCTAATATGGCAAGACGCCTACTTATCAATTCCTTGTATTTTTCTTTCTGTTGCTCCGTAATGAATGATGCATCAATACAAGTGAACCATTTGTCTTTAAGGGTTCTGAAACGATACAAAAGTCTCTTAGCTACCTGTTCTGACACTCCCGTTACCTCCATAGCCTCCATAAAGTCCATTGCGAGCAATTTCTTTTGAAAGCCGTTGAGTGAAAGAGCCAGTTCTTCTGTGTCTTCAGGCATGACTATAGCAGTTGACACTTGATCATAAGTGGGTGTCAGGACATATTTTCCATTCTTGGGACTATATAAGGAAAAGTTCTTCAAGTGCATATCAGCATTGCCTACAATCCAAGAAAACACGACCTGCTCCCAATAGTTGATAATATCCAGTTTGGCAGCGCTCGAATACTGCTCTATCAAGCGTGTAATCATTTCATAACTACCCTGGTATTTCTGTTCAGTCAGTTTTCCAGACAACTGGCACATATCTTCCATTGGCAATTTCTTACCCTCTCCAGTACGGTCAATTCTGCGAGTAATATAGTTCAACTCTCCATCTGGAAATCGGATAAGGGCATGAGGTACGGTTGGAATCCTCGCAATATCAGCAAGATGCATGGTAAGGTCTTCTATCTCCGGGAGGCAAACGAACTTTTCGGTCTGGGGTTTCAAGATATACCTGCCCATCACTCCGACGATAATCAGTCGCTGAGCATTCCCATTTTCATCATGCTCCAAGTCCATTGACAATTTGGCCTGAACACCTGTCACTGCAGTCCGATTCTCAATCACTACCTGAGCCAATTTGTTGATATCTTTCCGAGAATAAGGGAGCACGGGAGCTGTTGTGCCAAAGAATTTCTTAGCACATTGTGGATGATAGTCCACTTCTCCAGCACGCAAAGGCTGATAACAGCATAAACATCTTTCCATTATTCCATATCTTTGACAGGTTCCACACTAATATTTCCAATACAATCACGGCAGCATGTAAGCAACAGCGCCATACGGTCACGACGATTGATTTTCCAATTACGCTCAGCGATATTAAGCATCCAACCTTCGGGGATCAATCCATCAAAGAAAGAAAACAACACATTATTATGGTACGACTTTTCGCGCAAAGGCAAAGTAAGACTTACCGGCAAGGCATTCATCCTTGACAAATAGTCCGGATCATAAGCGAATATATATCCTGTTTCATCCTCTGTGAGGATTCCAGCCATAACACCACTAACCAAGACTTTACCCTGTCTCATTTGTCTTTCCTCCTTTCCAAAGGTACAGCACCTAATTGTAAATTGAACATTTCGAGTACCTGGTTCACCTTGTCCATACGGACAGTAGGCTTGCCCTGCTCCAGTTCCCGAAGGAAACGGAGACCGACGCCAGACTTGAAGGCGAGGTCTTGCTGGGTAAGGTTATACTCCTTGCGGAGTGCCTTGATTTGTTTGGATAGACTTGTTGATTCCATGCGATTATACCTTTTCGGGACAAATATAAGTAAAACAGTCGGAATAAACAAAGAAAAGAACCGAAAGGGTATATTTAAGGGTTCTATTTGGCATTTTACACCCGATATGGTATAAACAAAATGCCAAAGACACGATTAGAAATGATGTCTTTGGCATGAAGTTATCAAGGCAAAAGGACCTTAATACAATTTATCTGACTATCGTAACTTTATAAGAAGCGATAGGAATCATATTCATCAATACTTTCTTCTTGTCTATTTTTTCAAGGAGAGATTTCCTAAATGAACATCTGTTCCACCAACAATCTGAATACCAGACTTAATGACTGTAATATCCTTAGTGGATAGATCTTCAACTTTCAAATCATAAGTACCACTGAACAATCCATGTAACTTGAAATAATTGTTCTGTAAGGTATCTGATAGAGTGGAAATTGTGTCATTGGCAGATGTTACGGTAAAGACTCTCATCGCAATATTTGATGGTAAGATATTGCCGTCTATAGCAGAAGAATTGGCTGTTATATATGCACGGACAACAGGTTTCAATGAATAAGAACCACTATTGCCTTGCTTTACAATGGAACGTGAAGCATCAAAATCTATCATTACTTTGTAACCACTAGTCAACTGAGCAACTGACTGGACATTTAATTTCAGTCCAGATGTTTGTGCGCTCGGTGTTTTCAATGAAACGACCTTGCCATCATTGAGAACCAAAGTATTGTCGTCTCCCAAGATCAAGCGGATTTGCTGTACTTTTGTTCCGGCATTGAATTCCACGTTTGACAGTAACGAATCTTTCCCATTCGAAAAATGCAGCAAGTCAATCGTGCAAGGTTTTACGTCCAATTTTGTCCACGTTTCCCCATCTAAAGAGCATTCTACGGACTGGATGTCGATTTTTACAGATTTATATCCTTCAAGAGAAGGAGCATCCGTCAAATAAAAACCAACCTGCGCATTGCTTTTCTCGGAGTTGTTGTCACTACTGCTACTACAAGAATATAGTCCGATAAGCAACAAACATAATAAGAAGAGTTTTAGTTTCATGATTATTATTCTTTTTTGTTATTATATTATTTACGAAATAGGCGAAAAAGGACATTTAAATCAGACGAAAAGGATATTTTCAGTATATTCTTACCTTGCATTATTCTATTACGTTATATAAAATGTTACGGTTATATTTTTCGCAGCAAATGTATGTAAAATAATTGGAACAAACAAAGAAAAGAACCGGAAGTATATATTCAAAGGTTCTGTTTAGCATTTTGCACCCGATATGATATAGGAGAATGCAAGAACCAATTATATTGATTCATTTTGGCCTCGTCACAGAAGCAAACTGACCACACTACTACAAACAGGAAACAAGTTTTATTTTATTCGTATAATTTACGAATACCAAAAGAAAATGATTATCTATCCGATAGTAAACAGTTAGTTTTTATTCAGGACTTGGAAATATAATTTTCCCGGGCACCAGAAATCATAACTTCTAAATTAAAATTCTCTATTAATGATACAAAAATACGTTTTTTTATGGACTTATGCAAGAAAAGCATTATTTTTGTAATCGTCTGAGGATCTCTAATAAAACCGGATATCCACTTAAAGAAGAAACAATCTACGACTATCAATTCATATTTAAAGACTATGAAAAAGAAACAAATTCTATTATTAAGTGCTTTGTTCCAGTTTTGCCCGTTTATGCTGGCATGTGGTAGTTCAACCGTTCAATTACCATCGATCAACAGTACTAAAAGTTACGACATTACCGATTATGGTGCTTCAACTACAGCCTTAGACAATGCGAATGCCATACAACAGGCCCTGAATGCCTGCAAGAATGATGGAGGCGGCAAGGTCATTATTCCAAAGGGAACTTTTATAAGCGGCCCCATTGTCATCGGTTCTAATACCGAACTCTTCCTCTCTAAAGACGCTATATTGCAGCCTTTAGCTTACGGCACATATCCCACCACCGTTTCTAACTCCAACCAATACCCTGATTTTATCAGTGCTGACAGTGGCTCCTCCAATCTGATCATTGACGGTACTGGTACGATCTATGGTAATGGGCCAGCATGGTGGGCAGCTTATGATGCGACCAAGAAAAAATTCAAGCGAGGAGCCCTGATCCGTTTAAACAAGTGCTCAAATATTTTAATCCGTGATATTACGTTGAGAGATGCACCCGGATCACATATCACTATAGGAAGTGGTGGCAATTCAAACAATGCTGCCATCCGTCATATCACGATCAACACGCAAGTACCTTCACATAACACAGATGGTATTGATATCTGGGCTTCTCACGTCGATATTGATAGTTGTTATATTTCTGACGGGGATGATGATGTGGCTATTGACAGAGGTTTACAATATATCAGAATCACCAACTGTAGCTTTGGTTACGGACACGGTACGTCTGTCGGCAGCTATACCACTAATGTCAAACATGTTCTGATCGATAACTGTACCTATGAAAACACCGATAATGGAGTCCGTCTGAAATCTAATACGGATCGGGGCGGAGGTGAAGAAGATTTCGTCTTCAGCAATCTGACGATGAATAATGTAAAGAGTCTGATTTATATCGACTGTTATTATGACAAACAATATTCTACACCTGTTAATGATAAAACTAATGCCAAAGCAGTAACCCCTACAACACCGTCTTTCAAGAATATAGTCTTTAAGAATATCAAGGGTACTAGTACCTATAAAAAGAATAATGCCATTTTCATTTATGGACGTCCCGAGCAGCATGTCAGGAATATCACATTTGACAACGTACAGCTCACCGCTCCAACAGGGGCTGTTATTAATTTTGCTGACAGTGTAGTATTCAAAAATGGATCTTCAATCACGGCAGGAACAGGCAACTCTATTTCTTCTACGTATGATGCCGATATTACCTGGAACACTACACAAACTTCTAAAATCAGTGCCTCTTCCGTCCCAAATGCAGATCATAGAACTAAATATACTACCTCGGGCAAGAAAGTCTTAGATAATGATAGACATTGATATTCCGTTCCTTTTACCTCATTCCAACTCCAATTATAGGGGTTGATTGCCAGAACTATTTGCGAGGAATGCGATCTTTAGATACTTTGTTTGCACAAAGTTAATGTGTATAGAGAGCAATTGTACTTATGGGTATTATCTGCAACCTTATGAACTATACTACTACAAAACAGGAAACAAGTTTTATTTTATTCGCATAAGTTGTGAATATCAGAAGAAATGGTTATCTTTGCGATAGTATATAAAAGACAAATAAAATGAAGACAAGAGAAGAATACATATCGCTGATTAAAGACCAAGCTGATGAGATGAAACATCAATTTGGACTGAAATCACTTTTCTTGTTTGGTTCCGTCTCACGAAATGAACAAAAAGAAGGAAGTGACGTGGACGTATGCGTGGATATGGAGCCGAAGATGTATCTTGTCGTCCGTCTCAAACGTTTTCTTGAACATCTTTTACAGTGTCCTGTGGATGTTGTCAGGATGCATAAACACATGAATACTTTTCTAAAAGAAGAAATAGAGCATGATGGAATCTGTATCATTAAATAAAAGGGTCTATTCCACTTTTGTACAAATTAGAACTGCTATTCAACAGTTGAAAGACTAAAAAAAATTACACGTACTGCTGCAATACTTTAAAAAAGGATATCTGCGGAAGAATAAGGCCTCTACCTAAAATCAGGTATCTATATCATTGACCATAGATTAATACTTCCCTACTGCTTTAGCCAGCTTATTTTGATTACCAAAAACATTTGCTAAAAATGCTATCTTTAGACGGTTGCGTCTCTTAAAATTATTTAATTACGTCTGTAAATCACTGAACATCAATTTTAGTTAGCCGAAGATGCCTGTCGCACATTCGAATTACTTATCTTTGAGTTAGCCCCCCAAACAGCAAGAAAATGCCTACAGATGAGTACGTTTTCGATCAAATAACAAAGTTCCCTCCCAAACGGGAATTTGAATACATGGCTGAGAAGTGTAACGATATTATATTTCTTTGTAATTGATTTACCACAATTTTATTTACTTCTAATAAAAGTAATTATTATTTCCTTATTAACATATAACATCACGCTCATATAGAAGATACAATTAATATTAAACAGATAACGATACATGTTAAATTATAGTTAAATAATAGCCATATAGAATCATTTCCAAGTACAAAGAATTATCTTTGCAAAAATAAAGGAATAAAAAATATATGTACTCAGAGATTATAAGAATTATAGAAGGAGGCCTAAACAATGACCGAAGAAAAATTGTCAGCTATTCAAATCGATTGGCCAGTCATCTTGAAAAAGATGGAGAAAAAGCTCTTAGTGCATCTATACTTTCTACATTAAAAAAACAAAACACCCAATTATCTACAATGGACAGCATGAATATACCAGTAGATATAGAAAGCAGATTAAGGATCGTAGATATTATTCCTTCTGATTCTACCATAACAAAGATAGTTTTATCTCCATTAGTAAAGAAAGAAATAACTAATTTTATTTCTTTGGTTAACAACAATGATAAACTGGAACAATTTAATATTCCTATAGCAAAAAATCTCCTACTTTATGGTAAACCAGGATGTGGGAAAACATCTATAGCACATTATATTTCAGAACATACCCACTTACCTCTCGTTATTGCAAGACTCGATGCTATTGTCTCCTCTCTTTTAGGTAATACCGCTAAAAATATCAGGCGTATTTTTGATTTTGCACAACAGCAACCATGCATTTTATTCTTAGATGAATTTGACGCAATAGCCAAAGCTCGTGACGACAATCATGAATTAGGCGAACTGAAAAGAGTCATAAACAGTCTGTTACAAAATATAGACACTTTGCCAACATCATGTGTTCTGATTGCAGCAACAAACCATCCGCAATTACTTGATGCAGCAATATGGAGACGCTTTGAAACAAGCATAGAAGTTTCTTTACCAGCTGAAGAACAGTATGAAGAACTTTTAAATATTTGTCTTAATGGATTTTTAACGGATTTTTCTGATGATACTAAAAGAAAAGCAGAAATAATTAAATGTCTAGTTGGTATATCACCATCCGATGTTAAAAATATCATTAATAAAATCAAAGCCCAGTCTGTTATAGAAGGCTCTAATAAACTATCAGCAATAAAGCTCTTAATTGCAGCATATAACTTCAAAAACAAGGAATCTGATCTTGATGGATTAGTAAATTTCCTACAAGCAAAAGGAATGGTCCAAAAAGACATTTGCCAAGAATTAAATTTATCCATCCGGCAGATCAGAAACATACGTTCTAAAAAATAATAGCTATGACGAAAGAACTACCAATACAATTAGTTAAATTCAGAGATGAAAAAGATGACCATAAAACTGAATGCCCGGGACAAGTTTTGCCACCTTGGGTATCAGATGATGCCATCCTAAGAAATGGAGCCAACATATATAACAGTTTGAGAAATATGCAGCCATTGTTTCTAGATCGGAATCATAATCAAGGTTTACCTATTTTAGTAACTGCAAAAATTAATAATTCAGCAACAGCAACAAGCTACAGAAAAGCCATTGACTCACTTTTTGATACATCAAAAAAACGGAATGTCATCGGGATGGGGAAAATTAACAACCTTCTAATTAAAATAGACACATCTTCTGATCTTTCCCAAATGACCCAAAATGCTTCTATTTATCAAAACAAGTTACTTTCCCAAAACAATAAAATAGCATTTTCAGCTTTAACGAATATTGAAAAATTCAAACCGAATATAGATGATAACATTATTGGGAATACTGTAAAGATTAAACTTGTTGACTATGTAGACTATAGATTAAATCTTCTTAGAGATGAAATATTCGAAAAAATTTGCAAAGATATTAATGTTGAATTTATAAAAGCCAACTACGCAGAAGGACTGACAATCTACCTTATAAAAGATATCCAAGAACAAGTATTATCCAAAATTTCGACTATTGACAGTGTAATATCAGTCCGAAAGATGCCATATGTTGAATTTACGGCAGCTTCGGAACCAGAAATAGCAGATGTTATAGTTAAACACCCAAAACAAGACGTAGATTATCCTATAGTAGGTTTATTAGATTCTGGTGTTGCAAAAATAGAACACTTACAGGATTGGATTATTCCGGATAACGAAAACTTAGGAGGATATTTAGAAGAAGACATTAATCGCGCACATGGAACGGCTGTTGCTGGCACACTAGCCTACGGGCCGGAACTATTAGGAAAAAAATGTTGTAACGTACCTTTTATGATTAAAGACTGTATTGTTAACATAAGTGAGCCTATCAGTGAATTTGAACTTATTGAAAATATAAGACAATATATTTTTGCAAATCCAAATATTAAAATATGGAACCTATCACAAGGACTAAGAAATTCAGCAAATGATTCTAAATTTTCTGATTTTGCAATATTCTTAGACAGCATCCAGAAAGAACAGTCTATATTAATATGCAAATCTGCAGGAAATAAAGATATAAATTCTCCTGGAGAAAGAATTAATGAAGGTGCTGATTCTATTAGAAGTATTGTTGTCGGGTCCCTTGACTCTTGCAGATCCTTACATCCTAACAAAATTTCATCTTTTTCAAAAAAAGGACCAGGTCCGGAAGGAACAATTAAACCAGACTTAATAAGCTATGGTGGAGATGTGCCTGTTTTCAACAAATATGGAATGGTAATACCTCTAAATGGAACAAGTTTCTCTACACCCCGTATAACAGCACTAGCAGAAAGCATAAGTTATGAATTAGGACAAAACTTTTCTCCATTATTAGTTAAAGCTCTGTTAATTCATGGTGCTGAATATCCTCATGAAATTGATTTAAAAGGAAAAGAGCTTCTAGATAAAGCTGGGTTTGGCATGCCAACAGACATAAACAAAGTTCTTCATAATGACAAAAATGAAGCAACTATGATATTCCAATTTAAACTAACCAAAGGAAATAACATTCAATCTGTAGATTTCCCTTTTCCAGACAGCCTATCTTCAGATGGATATTATTATGGACAAATAACAGTTACTCTTGCTGTTGACCCACTGCTAGATCCGAAAGAAGGAACTGAATACTGCCAATCAGAAGCCGTACCGGCACTAGAAACCTGTGACCGGGTTGATATCGTCACTCCTGGTGATCCCGACGTACCATCCTATATAAGAAATAGCCAAAGACCAGTTAACACACACAATATATTAAACGCGGGTTTATACAGTAAGAAAAATTCTTTAAACACAAATACTCTATACGCTACAGAACGACAACTTATTTTTAAAAACATGAAATGGGCTGCTATAAAAAAATACAAAGTGAACCTCAGTGAAATGACACTTGCAAATAAAAAAAAGTATCTTTCAACTAATAGGCGATGGGTACTAAAGATTAATTCTCACTTCCGAGAAGCTGCAATAAAAAATGCTTATACTGATGGTACAGAACTTGCTCAAAAAGCAGTTTTCATTGTCACAATAAAAGATACTAAAAACAAAGGAGTTATCTACAACGAATGCATAAACCAACTCACTGGCAAAAACTACATACATAACAACTTAACTGTTCAAGAAGATATTCTTGTAAAATAATGTGAGTTCGAAGAATTCAAAAAAGAGCAATCTGTGTATCAATAGTCCTTTGAACATTGATGCGCGGCTTTTTTTTGGGGGGGGGAGAGAAGCCATAAACAACGATTTCTGCGAGCAAGTTTGCAATAAAATTGTCAAAACAACAATATTAAGAATACTCTACCTGTGCGATATTCTTAAGTTAATCATTTACAGTTGCTATAATTGCTCTTTTTCTAAACAGAAGTTTGTCTGATACGGACGTCTGTACTCTCATCATGTTGCTATTAAACTTAAAATAAGTGTATACCGTCAACGAACAGCCTTTCAACGAGAGTCTTACTGATATAACACTTATCACCAACCAATTTACCATAAAGCATTTACCTTTTTAACAATTCCCTTAAAGGTTTTGCATATATTTTTTCTGGTTCCTGTAAACATAAAAATACTGCCTATGTAACTAATTCCCATACATTTTCCAAGCAACATTATTTTTGATGAACAGGACAAAAAGTAACGCATGTGTCAGCATATTTTTCTGATAAAAATGATTCAAGCAACGATAGCCAAGATCATGTCCAGAACTTTTAGCTACTCGGACTTATCGCATCGGAGTTATCTTTCTGTCGTTGCAAACTGCATATAAGACACTGGCAGACAAACTGGAAGAAATCATGCGTACAACAGAAATACTTTGAGAAAAATCGACTTAGACTACCCAGCAGAAAATCCAGCAATGCCATAATTGCTAACATAAAGATTACTAGTACAAATAATATTTTCTAAAATTCGATTCTTTTGCATGATGAACTTTATTTTTTCTCTTTTGTATCCTACATTCTCAGAGAAATTATCTAAATTTGCTACTAAATAACAAGGAATTCATGGAATTAAACACGGGGATATATGAACAAATCATTAACCGACTCTTCAAACATAAACTGGAGATAGAGGACTTAAAACATTATTATATCGGTAAAAAGTCAATAAATAGGGAAAATGTTGCCGGCTATTTGTCTCAATATCTCTACACTTTATTAAAACAAGTAATGGCTCAGTTGCCTGACAATGACCAAGGAGTAGAACAAGGTATTGACCTTACTAATCAAATCATTAAAAAACTTGTACAAGATTTCAATTTAGATTCAGACAATCTGATCGAAAAACAAAAAGAAATACTCACTGCTGTTATTGACAAAACTCGTTGTGAATATCCTGACGTAGCAGCTTATCTCAATAGTATCACACCAAGTACATCGCTCACCCATAGTACATTATTCACAGGTAGAGAGATGAATCTATACTCCGAATTACAGAAAGAAATTCTATCCTCTGATCAAATCTATATGCTCGTTTCATTTATCAAAACGAGTGGGATAAACCTCCTTTACGACCAACTAAAGAAAGCAACTGATAGTGGGAAACCGCTCCGGATAATCACTACGACCTATATGCAAGCTACTGATTTTAAAGCTGTAAAACGCATTGCAAGTCTGAATAACACAAAAGTGAAGGTATCTTACAATAGTGATACAGACCACCTGCATGCTAAATCTTATATATTCCTTCGCAAAACGGGTTTTCACACTGCATATATAGGAAGTTCTAATCTTTCTGAGCCTGCTTTAAGAGAAGGTTTAGAGTGGAATATTAAAGTTACACAGTCAGAATTACCAGAAATCATTCAAAAGATGCGTAATTCCTTTGAAGGCTATTGGAATAATGATCTTTTTGAAGAATTTATCCCTGGAAAAGATGATGAACAGTTAAGAAATGCTCTGAATAAAAACTATGAAGCCCCAATAGACTACTCTGTCCTCGACCTTATTAAAGCCCATGACTACCAGGAGAATATTCTGGAAAAATTGCGTATTGACAGGGAAGTGCACCATCACTATCGTAATCTGATTGTAGCAGCAACCGGAACAGGTAAGACTGTGATTGCCGCCTTTGACTTCAAACGATTCCGTGAGCAACATCCTACTGCTCATTTTTTATTTGTAGCCCATCGGGAAGAGATATTAAAACAGAGTATCAAAACTTTCCGTCAAATATTAGAAGATTATAATTTTGGTGATCTGTGGTATGGAAATCATGAACCTACCTCCTATTCACAAGTATTTGCCAGTAAAGATATTCTCAATAATCGATTGGAAAGCCTAAACTTGCCTAATGATTACTATGATTATATTATCATTGATGAGGTTCACCATATAGCTGCCAGCTCTTATCGGAAAATCATCAGCAAGTTTAAGCCTAAGATTCTCCTTGGATTGACAGCTACCCCAGAGCGTATGGATGGAGAAGATATCACCCAAGATTTCGACGGACATATTGCAGCAGAAATTAGACTTGATACGGCACTCAATAATCGTTTGTTATGCCCATTTCATTATTATGGCATTACGGATAGTATAGATCTAAAAGAAGTACATTGGGATCATGGACATTATGATATTGCTGAATTGAGTAAAATCTATAGGCAAAATGACTCACGAACAAGTCTTATCTTCAATGCTTTGCAAAAATATCTTTCAAACCTCAATACAGTCAAAGCTCTTTGCTTTTGTGTGGATATAGAACATGCGAAATATATGGCTGCGAAATTCACTCTAGCGGGTTTAAAAGCCGACCTACTCACCAGCGAGAACGAAATGGAGCGAAACCGACTCTGTAAAGCATTAAAAGATGGAAAGATCAATTATCTCTTTGTGGTAGATATGTTTAACGAAGGGGTTGATATTCCAGATGTTGATACCATCCTCTTCCTTCGCCCCACTGAAAGTTTGACGATATTCCTACAACAACTGGGTCGTGGACTTCGTAAAGCAAAAGGCAAACAGTATGTTAATATTCTTGATTTCGTAGGTCAATGTAGGGACGAATTTGACTATACTGACCGATTTCGGGCCATCATTGGCCGTACATCTATGAGCATCAAGGAAGAATTAGAAAGAGGTTTTCCTCACACACCTTTTGGTTGTCAAATTCAATTGGAACCTAAAGCTCGTGAATATATTCTCAATAATATCAACCATGCCATCAAATCTTTTGGACTGAAAAGTTTGGTTAACTTGGTAAAAACATGGTCTACTAAATTTTCTTTGCCTTTAACGATAAGCAATTTTATAGGTATGTATCATGTTCCTTTAGAAAAACTTTATAACCGCCATTCTTTCCATGAAATCTGTTATCAAGCGGGTATTGCAGATCATCAACTCACTCACGAAAGCGAATTACATTCAGCCGTTCGCAATAAGTGGCTATCAACAGACAGTTATGCCTATTTTACATTTATCGAGGATCTTTGTAGAAAAGGATTTAAAATACAAGTGAACCAGCTCTCTGCCATTGAACAGACACAACTTCTGATGTTGTATTATGACCTGTATCAAAAAGCAGGTTGTTTTAATCATCTTCAAGATATGGTAGATGAACTTGCCCTTGACGATGGTTTTATTTCTGAGACTATGCAACTCATGGAGATTTTCAAAAATCAATGTCAGACATTAGAGGAAACAGATAACTCTAATCTCCCCAACTTTGCTTTGAAATTGCATGGTGTCTATACACGTGATCAAATAAAAGTTGCAATCGGTACTTCTACTCTTGATAAAAAATCGTCGTGCAGAGAAGGTGTAGAACGAAATCGGAAGAGCAAACTTGAGGCGATGTATGTAGACATCATCAAAGATCGTGAGATAGGTGATTCAACTAATTATGACGATCATGCACTGAGTTCTGATCTTTTTCAGTGGGACACCCAAAATCAAGTTTCTCCGAACTCTCCTACTGGACAGAACTATATTCATTCTACCCAAACCATGCTCCTCTTCGTCAGAGAACAACAGAAGTTCGCTGATGACAAGAGTCGTACAATGGGCTATATCTACCTTGGGAAAGTCCACTACAAGGATCATGAATATAAGGACGTAAGTTATGGTAAACAGATGCAGATCAGATGGGAACTCGAAAGTCCAATGCCTGCTTCAGTTTATGATTTTTCCAAATACAAAAGTGCTATTTAATTATGAAAACAGTCAATGTTGTTGCTGCCATCATCGAACAGGATGGTAAATATTTTGCCACACAACGGGGCTATGGGGAGTTTAAAGACTGGTGGGAGTTCCCGGGTGGGAAGATTGAAACTGGTGAGACACCCAAAGAGGCTCTACGGAGAGAGATAAAAGAAGAACTGAATACAATGATCTCTGTTGGTCAACTCATTAAGACCGTTGATTGTGAATACCCTGCCTTCCACTTGCACATGCAATGTTTCCTCTGCCATATCTTAAAAGGTCATCTGCAACTATTGGAGGCTGAAAATGCCAAATGGCTGGATAGCGAGAATCTGTGTTCTGTCAAGTGGCTCCCTGCTGATAAAGAGGTAGCGGAAATATTAATCGGAAAATAACTGATCTATTGAAAAGGGGCAGATGCATCCGCTCGCAACTCCTCTCCTTCTTTCGTCAATACCAATGACGATAAACAGCGATAATAGCCTTAAAGTCCAATCCTATCCTCTGTAAAAGAGGATAGTAACCCAAGAAAATCAGACAAAAACATATTAAGAAGGTCTGTATGGGAGGTTGAATAGTTAAATATTTGTATTTCCTGCCAAATGGTGAACCATTCTAAAGAATAATGCCTATTTTTACAACCTAAAAAGGTTGTTCCTTAACAAACAACCATATTAGGTTTAATTAAGAAAAACAATCAAAATCAGTTGAAGCCTATGAAAGGTGTTATTACAGCAGACATCGTACATTCAAGCCAGATCAGTGCCGAAAAGCGGAAAGTTTTACTTGATACACTGAAGAAAGTAGAGAAAGACTTGCAAAAATTCTGTGAGATACATATTGAGGTATACCGAGGAGACAGTTTCCAGGTATTGGTAAATGAAGCTGGAAAAGTGGTCTTATGTGCCGTACTGATCCGGGCCATGCTAAAAAGGATGTCATGGGATGCGCGGATGTCGATAGGTATCGGAGATGTATCTTACTTGAATGAACATGTCACACAGTCAGATGGTGAGGCCTTCTGGCTCTCAGGACGCAACTTTGATGACATCGGTAAAAGCAGACTGCGGATTACGACCCCGGAAAAAGGAATCAATGAAGAATTAGTACTCACATCCGCCTTTGCAGATGATATCATCTCAAACTGGTCAACCAAACAGGCTGCGTGTATATATCAGACTCTAGCCGGAGGACTGAACCGCAAGGAACTGGCAGAACAAACCGGTACCACCGTCCAGAACATCGGAAAGACTTTAAGGGCAGCCAAAGAATCATTGATATATGCCTTTATCAAAAGATGTGAATACCTAATAATCAATTATATCAAGAAATGATCGAGTTAATAACAAGACTACTGCTGGCCCACATTGTCGGCGACTTCTTCCTACAACCAGACGGTATATGTAAAACCAAGAAAGAGCGGACTGCCAAAGGATACCTGACTTGCGGAGGACATTCATTAATACAGGCCGCATTAGCCTATATCGCTGTTGCCGACTGGAGATGCTGGTGGATTCCGCTAGTCGTTTTTCTGTCACACTGGCTCATTGATACATGCAAGAACCGTTTTGGATCAGATTCGTTAACTAGTTTCTCTGTAGATCAGTTGCTGCACATAGCTGTTATTGGAATCATCGCATACAGTTACAAGAGTAGTCCCGGCCTGCCGGAAATATCAGAACCTATGATGCTGTATCTATTGAGTTATTTAATCATACTGATGCCAACCTCCATATTCATCAGAGAATTTACGAAGCAATGGGCACCTACGGATCATACGACAAGCCTGTCTAATGCCGGAAAGTATATAGGTTATCTGGAACGTGTAATGATTCTGACATTTATCTATGCCGGGCATGTCGAGGGAATAGGATTTCTGCTTGCAGCCAAATCCATATTCCGTTTCGGTGATCTTAACAAGCCCAAGGAAGTCTGCACTACAGAATACGTACTTCTGGGAACTTTCTCCAGTTTTACGATTAGCATTTTAATCGGGTTCAGTGTCATACTGCTACTGAAAAGGATATAAACGCCTTTGGAGATT
This sequence comes from Segatella asaccharophila, assembly GCF_054687055.1. NCBI lineage: Bacteria > Pseudomonadati > Bacteroidota > Bacteroidia > Bacteroidales > Prevotellaceae > Segatella > Segatella asaccharophila. Next base: position 62,739 of record NZ_BAACAN010000005.1, read on the forward strand.
AACATTAAGACAAAGATTTCTATATATGCGGTATTTACCTACTTGACTAACAATTATACCGATCAAAACACCGCAAGAATACCGGTTAAAACAGCACAAAAACACCGATTTGTCTTATCCTTTCAAATACAATATTACTATTTCGAAAATAATCCGTATCTTTGCAAAAGATAATTAAAGGAAAGAAGGAAATGGCATTACGAATAGCATCAGTCCCAGTACTGAAAGGTAAAACTGCTGATCGTTTTGACGATTTGATGGCAATAAGTGAAAGCAAGCGCAGTGAAAAAGACTTTACCCGCCAGATTGCTGTTGCTAGACAAATATTGTCCAAAGCTAAACTTTAAGGAAAGAGCTATGGCTTTTTTGGAATACAAACGTACTTTTAGAATATACAATAAGGGACTATGTCAAAAATAACATGGCGATAGATGATGGAAACACAGAAATAGAGTGTTTCCACATTAGTATTTACGACATAATTAAACCTCTTAGTAAGGTATTTATTATCATAATAGAAATGTAATAATGGAAGATTATAAAAAAATCACCCGATATATTGAGAGTTTATATAAAAGTAAGGAATATCTACTTCAGAAGAGTTATGTTAAAGACATGGAAGTAAAGAAATATATTCCTACAGTAGATGATTGCACTGCAAATTTCCTTCGCTTACTAATAAAACTTACTAAGCCTATGAACATTTTAGAGATTGGTACAAGTGTAGGTTATTCTACTACTTCAATGGCTTTAGAAGTAAAAGAATACGGCGGAAAAATAACGACTATTGAATTTGATGAAAACGTGGCATCTCAAGCGGAACAGAACTTTAAGAATGCCGGCGTTGACAATACAATAACATTGTTGAAAGGCGATGCTATGGATATTGTAGCAAAACTCGACGGGGAATACGATATGATTTTTCAGGATGTAGACAAAAGATTGTATGCAAAGTTGTTATCAGACTGTATTAAATTACTGAAGAAAGGCGGCACTCTCATCTCTGATGATGCTCTGTTCCCTGTGCTTGACATGGATGAAAAGTGGAACTATCTTATTAAACCGGTCAAAGATTATAATGAGCAGATAATGAAATGTCAAGAACTTGACAGTGTACTGTTGCCAATAGAAGATGGCATTATGTTTTCTGTGAAATTATAATTTCACTTGTAAAATATATGGGGAAAAGTTTTTAGAGGAGCATCACCTGACTCACATCCATTCCGCTGTACTTGCTTTTCCAGTTGTATAGCATTCCTCTGGATATACAATAAGTATGAGCCACTTCTTCGACAGATGTTTCGTTTTCCAAGACTTGGCCTACCTTTCCTTTTTCGGTATTACTTTTAAAAGTCTAATTATCTGCTGTCCGATTTTTAGGAGCACTTTATAATTAACTTCTATCCCTCTCTTCTCTGTAAAAAGGACAGTAACACTAGAAATACTGTACCACTCAAGATATGCTATATTAAAAAAGTGGTAATATTGCCAAAAATTCGATATAGAAAGATAAAAGACGACATCATGCCCTATCATGACGAGAATGGTATAACCACGATAGGTCTTTTTGATTTCTTACTGAAAAGGGACAGTTTGGATCTGTAGAATGAATAGAGTAAGGAGAATTAAGTGCAACTCAACCAGTCAAAAGGAATATCCTTTGCATTTTTTTGATTAAATAATTTGGAAATATGTTTTAAAAACATTATGTTTGCAAAACATAATCCTGTAAAGCTATGGAATTTGTTGACAAAGTTGATGAAATAGCCCGATTAAAAAAGGCTTTCACAAGAAAAGAACCAGGTTTCTTCGTTTTGTATGGTCGCCGCCGCCTTGGTAAGTCGACGCTACTTAATCGTGTTCTAAAGGACAATGATATCTACTTTATGGCTGATAAATCAGACCAGACTCAACAACGTGCCTTACTAGCAAAGACCATTGCATTTCATATCCCGGATTTTGACAGAGTACCCTACCCAGACTGGGAAACACTTTTTGTTGAACTGAATCATAGAACAAAAAATAATTTTGTCCTGTGTCTAGATGAATTTCCTTATCTGGTAAAATCTTGTCTGGAACTTCCATCCATCCTCCAAAAGTTGCTCGATACCAAGAAATTGAAATACCATTTAGTTATCTGCGGATCATCGCAGCATCTGATGCAAGGCATGACACTGAATTCTTCAGCTCCACTCTATGGAAGGGCTAAACAAATCATAAAGTTGCAACCTATTCATATTCATTATCTTCAGCAGATTCTTCCAGATGCATCTCCTGTTGAGATCATCGACAACTATGCCGTATTAGGTGGTGTTCCTCGCTATTGGGAACTCAGATTAGATGAAGATAGTTTGAAGGAAATGATTATGAACCAGATTGCCAATGCAATAGGTGTACTACACGATGAACCTGAGCGGTTACTGGCGGATGATTTGGAAAAGACAACTTTATCTGCATCGATTCTATCACTGATTGGCAATGGTGTCAACCGTTTAGCCGAAATTGCTTCCCGTTTAAGCAGGAAATCTACAGATTTAGGTAATCCCATCTCTAAATTGATTCAACTCGGATATGTCGGACGAGAAGTTCCTTTTGGTGAAAATCCCAAGAATAGTAAAAAGAGTCTATATAAGTTGAATGATCCTTTTCTGAATTTCTACTACCGTTTCGTCGTTCCGCAACAATCGCTTATTGGCCAAGGACGTTCAGAAATGGTTTGGAAGTATATCTCAGACAACTTTACTGATTTTGTTGCAGCAGAATGGGAAAAACTGTGCAGGCATGCCGTTACCGGTAATAATTTGTTTGGTATAAACTGGAACGTGGCATCACGTTGGTGGGGAAATGTTACGAAGGACAAACAGATAGAACTTGATGTCGTAGCTGAATCCATGGACAAGAAGAATCTCCTAATAGGAGAATGCAAATGGACAAAAAAGGAAGATGCAGAATCATTACTTGCCGATCTGAAAGAACGCACCAAGGATTTTGCTCCGACAAAGAATCATCAGATCTATTATGCTTTATTCCTGAAACAACGGCCGAATGATGGAAAGAAGGGCTATGTACTCCTGCCAGAAGATATCATCAACGACCTGAGATAAAGTCTAAGAAAATCTACTGTTTATCCTTATTTTAAATTAGAGATGATGGATACGGATGATTTGCTAAGAGAAATCCAACTGTTAAAGCAAGAGAATGCAAGACTAAAGAAAATCTTGCAGGAACATTTTATTCCATACGAGAAAGGAACAAATAAGGACGTGGCGGAAAGACCTACTCCTGCGATGAAACGCCTGTCCCCACAAGAAAAAGTAAAACTATTCACAGATCTCTTCCGTGGCAGACAAGATGTCTTCGCTAGAAGATGGTTCAGCAAGTCAACCGGAAAATCCGGATACCAGCCTGTATGCGAACGGGAATGGGACCTGCAATATTGTAACAAGAAGAAATATAGATGTGCAGAATGTCCCAACCGGTTGTTTAAGCCTTTATCATACGATGATATATTCCGCCATCTGGCCGGCAAAGATGAATACTCAAGGGATGTCATCGGTATGTACGCTATCCTTAAAGATAATACGTGCAACTTTCTCTGTACTGACTTTGATGACAAAAACTGTGAACATGGATATAAGGATGACGTTCTCACCTTTACAAACATTTGCAGAGGCTGGGGAATACCTGCATATACAGAAAGATCACGTTCTGGGAATGGCGCTCATGTGTGGATATTCTTTTCTGCCCCGGTTCCTACTGTTAAAGCCAGGAAGATGGGTAATTCCATTCTTACTGAAGCCATGAACCGTGATGGGAAAATGTCTTTTAAATCCTATGACCGCTTCTTTCCTAATCAAGACCAATTGCCGGAAGGAGGTTTCGGCAATCTTATAGCACTGCCTCTTCAGGGCGGAGCCCGTAAGAAAGGAAACAGTGTATTCGTGAATAACCAGTTTGAGCCGTTCCCCGACCAATGGGATTTTCTTCTTAATATAAAGAAAATGGATGAACGTGCCATTGATCTTATTCTCTATCAACACTGTGTCAAGGATACTATCGGTGAGTTATCCAAGTCAAGCGAATCAAAGCCGTGGGAAACACCAACGCCAATAAAGATTACAAAGGATGATTTCCCCAAACATCTCACACTGACAAAGGCAAACCTTATCTATATTCCTCTGAAAGGATTAGCACCTAAAGTAATCAATCATCTCAAGCGTATTGCCTCTTTCAAGAATCCGGAATTTTACAAGAAACAGGCGCTGCACTTTTCCACCTACGATACGACTCGAATTATTTCATGTGCAGAAATGTCTGATGATTACATAGGACTTCCAAGAGGCTGTGAAGATGTACTAACAGATTTGCTAACTTCTTATCAAATAGGCTATCGCATTGAAGACAAGACCAATCATGGGCATAGAATCCAGGCTAAATTCAAATTAAAGCTTAGGAGGGAACAAGTAGAAGCACAGGATGCGCTATTGAACCATGACAATGGTGTACTTTCGGCTACAACAGCTTTCGGCAAGACCGTTATTGGGGTTTCTATCATTACCAAGCGAAAAGTCAACACGTTGATATTAGTTCATTCCAAGGCACTTCTTGATCAATGGAAAAAACACTTGGAAGAGGATATGGAATTGGAGTTTGAATATCCCCAAAATCTGAGTGAAGTTAAGCGTAAGAAATATTCCCCCATAGGCACCTTATATGCAGGCCGGGATACTCGTCATGGCATCATTGATATTGCTCTTATTCAATCTTGTATCTCTGATGGTGAGGTAAAATCGTTTGTAAAAGATTACGGGATGATCATTGCAGACGAATGCCATCATGTGTCAGCTGTCAATTTTGAGCATATATTAAGAGTAGTCAATGCTCGATATGTATATGGTTTCACAGCCACACCAATTCGCAAAGATGGCCATCAGCCAATCATTTTCATGCAATGCGGCCCCATCAGATATACTGTTGATGCTAAGGCACAAATGGCAAAGCAAAACTTCAGGCGTTATCTTATACCGAGATTTACAACCTTCAGACTTATTACTGACGATAAAAAGTCATATACAGAATTGATACATGAGTTGGCTGAAGACGAAGTACGCAATAAGTTGATCATAGAAGACGTATCCAAGGCATTAGCTGAAGGAAGGACACCGATCATACTAACCAGTCTCAAGAGTCATGCTGACCAATTATCATCCATGCTCCAACCCATCTGCAGGAACGTCATTCTTCTTATGGGTTCTGATTCAACTAAAAATAAACGCAAGACCATGGAACAATTGGCAAATGTTCCTATTTCAGAGCCACTGACCATTGTAGCAACCGGCAAGTACGTTGGTGAAGGATTTGACTATCCCCGTCTTGATACACTCTTCCTCGCAATGCCTGTTTCATGGAAAGGTATCATAGCGCAATATGCCGGTCGACTTCACCGTGATTTCGAGGGAAAAAAGGACGTTCAAATCTATGACTATATTGATATCCGAGTGCCTCTCTTTGATATCATGTATCATCGACGTTTAAAGGGATATTCAAGTATTGGATACCAGCCAATGAGTGAAAAGGGGATACATACAGAAGCGGATCTGATTTACAACGGCAACGACTATAAAAATATCCTCCTTCTAGACTTGCAGCAAACCAAGAAATCTATTGTCATAGCCTGTCCGAGAATGGGATTACATCCACATAGCCCCATCTTGCCTGCTCTGTCCGAACTCATCCATCGCGGTATTGAGATTGTTATATTCACAAGAGAAGATGACAAACAGACATCCCTCTTTACTGCAACTGAATATTCCATTATTCCAAAGCCCGACCTATCTATAAATTGTATTGTCATTGATAAGAAACTTTTCTGGTACGGTAATGTCAACTATCTGGGATATAATAATAAGGATACCAATACCGTAAGGATTGAAGATCCGGAGATTGCAGCGGAGATGCTGGAAATATTGTATAAGTAGAATGAGACTATCTCGAAGATAACTGACATCATCCGTTCTCAGCAACAAGAACAATGATTTCTGATAAAGTTTTGGGATTCTATTCCTAAAACTTTCATTTTTATCAGACTTTTGGGATTTCATTCCCCAAAAATAAGGGTATATCTCCTTCTCTTAGACGAGGATCCCATCGTAGACTATAATGGTATCAAGAGAATCAATGCCCTAAAATGGATGATGGGGATAGTCTGAAAATTATCTAAAGGAGGGTATTGCATAGAACACGATTAAAGTGTGATCCTGAATGAAGAACAAGAGGCCTTCTTAGATATTCCTTTTTAACCGTACAATTTCTTCATCCAGAAATTTAGTCCAGTCCTCTTTATCTATTTCTTTTGCCGTAATAAATAAATCTTTGTCTCCTCTTCCAGAGATATTGACGATGATGATGTCTTCCCTGCTCATCTTTGGAGCTAACTTGAAAGCTTCGACAAGTGCATGTGATGATTCTAAGGCGGGTATAATGCCTTCCCTCCTGGAAAGATATTTTGCAGCAGCCAGGACTTCATCATCCAAGGCCTTGGTAAAGCGCATACGACCCTTCCGACCTAAGAAAGCCAGTTGTGGACCAATACCTGCATAATCTAATCCTGCACATATAGAATGGGTAGGAAGCAAGTGATTATCCTTTTGAATAAACATTGACTTGTAACCTTGAATGGCAGCAACAGAGGCATTGCTGCCTGCAGACATTCTATTTGCATTTTGCCCTATTGCATCACCGGTTCCACCAGCTTCCACACCAATTAACTTAACCTGCCTGTCATTCAGAAACTCATTAAAGAAACCAATAGAATTAGATCCCCCGCCTACACATGCGATCATTACATCAGGCAATCTTCTTTCAGCAGACATGATCTGATCCCGCACTTCCTTTCCGATAACAGATTGGAACGTACGTACCATATCAGGATATGGTGATGGACCTAAAGCACTGCCAATTAGATAATAAATATCACGGGGGGCTTTCTCCCATACACTGAAAGCTTTATCTACAGCATCCGTCAAGGTTTGAGTACCATCATGGACAGGTATTACTTTTGCACCAAGGGTTTTCATCCAAAAAACATTAGGCTTTTGTTTTGCAACATCACAAGCCCCCATATAAATATCACACCGCAAACCGAGTTTGGCACATATACTCGCAGTAGCAATTCCATGTTGCCCAGCTCCTGTTTCTGCAATAATATGCTTTCTTCCAAGTCTTTTAGCTAGCAATGCCTGCCCTACAGCATTATTGATTTTATGAGCCCCCGTGTTCGCCAGACATTCAAGTTTGAGATAGATTTTTGCTCCACCGAGGTCATTCGTAATATTCTCTGCAAAAAGGAGTGGCGTCGGTCTTCCTACATAATTCCGCATTATGTCTCGAAATTCCATTTTAAAACCAGGATCTATAATATCCTTCCTGAACTCAGTGTCGATTTCATCTAATACGGAATTTAGTATAGGGTTGACATATCGTCCGCCAAATTCCCCAAAATAACTTTCTTTACCCATTTTATATATTAATTTGTCTGTTGCAAAGATATTGTCTTTCACATATCATTGTTTTAATATAACGGAATTCTTTCCTTTTTTCCTTGCATTTATAAAGTAAACATGTACCTTTGCTACATGATAAGAAGTAAATTGATACGAAACAGGAAGATTGTTGATGCCAGAGCTTTCCCACAAGCTATGAATTTAAGAACTGTCACAAATAGCACCATTACATCCATCCATGTCCAGTATCAATGCCTGGAATGTAAATTCATAGAAAACAAATTTAAAAACTTTTCTCTCCTTAGCCAGCAATTTCGGAGTAAAGATAATGAAAAAATAGAAATAGATTATGAAGGAGAACCCTTGCTGCTCATCAGTTTAGACCAACAGGGAGAAGTCTTACGGACAAGGCGGACAAGACGATTATGGCATTTTGGAGAAGCAAATCTCACCATCTCTCCTCAAGAGGATATTGCAGTAAATGATTTTATGCCAAATACTTTCTTGGAATTTTTTAATATTGCTTTACCCGAACACTCCGTAAGGGATCTATGTGAGATTTATCCAAATATAATTATGCCTTTCATGGACGCTTTTTCATTGGATTCTCCTGTATACTTTAACAGGAATAACATCCCTATCAGCAGAGGAATTTTAAGAACTGTCAATGATATCAAGTGTTGCAACAATATGGGTAACTATGCAGAGAAATACCTGGAATCAAAAATCCTTGACTGTTTGTCTATGTTGATTAATCGTACCGACGGCAGTAAAACAGATTTATCACCTGTAAACTTAACCCTGTCAAACAAAATTCATGATGCGCAAGAAATTATACGGTCTCAATATAGAGATCCTCCATCACTGAACAAGTTGGCATCAATGGTTGGCACAAATGAATGTACCCTCAAGTCTGCATTTAAACATGAATTTGGAACGACTGTCTTCCAATACCTCTTTGACTATCGGATGAAATTAGCGGTAAAATATCTGCTTGAAAGTCAACTTACAATAGCAGAAACAGGTATTCTGTTAGGATATAACTATCAGAGCCATTTCTGTACGGCATTCCAAAGGAAATACGAGATGTCCCCCTCGGAATTCAGGAATAGTCAAAAACATATCTAGTTTTGTTCTTATAGGCCTGAAAAAGGTCTCTTTGCCAAATGACAAAGAGACCGACCTATTGCGGAACACTAAATAACATAGGCACATTAGCGTGGATACAAATAGGAATCCTCAATTAAAGTCTCCCGCAACTCCGAACTTTAAATACAACAAGAGGCACAAAATCAAAAAATAAACTTAATACTTCTCTGACGCATAGCCTGACCTTGCGCCAGAACAAATTTTAACACATCCAAACAGTAATCATTATCCCTTTTGAACGCCTTCAAAGGGATTTCAGGCCATCAGATCAGGAAATATTTCAATCAATCTGCATTAGTATTCTTTCCTGACTTCATCAAGAGAAAGACATTTAATACCCATATTTTTCATATCGAAGATATTGGAAGCGGCCACTGCGGGAGTTTTGGCTGAACAGGCATCAGTACAAACTACCGTTTCATAATCATAGCTCATGGCATCATTAGCGGTGCCACGTACGCAGTTAGGATATTGAGTGCCTGCAAGTATGACGATCTTTACTCCCATCCGCCGAAGAACAAGATCCAACTGTGTACCAAAGAAACCACTATTTCTAGATTTAGGAATAATCAGATCACACTTTTCCGGTTTGAGGCCATCGACAATATCCCCACCCCATGTACCGGGTACACAATATCCCTTTCCTTTCGTAAACAAGGGTATACGCGGGGCATCTACATCCACTCCGGAACGATGGTGCTCACGAATAAGATAAACTATTTTCCAGTTCTTTTCTCTACCGTATTTGATCAGATCCTGGATTGTTGGAATAGTAGCCTTGGCACCGGCCACACAAAGAACTCCTCTGGGATCTACAAAATCATTTTGCATATCAATGACAAGAATGGCAACATCATGCTTTTCCACATCTGCCGTAGGATACTTTGACTGGGCCAATGCGAATACCACACTCATTAAACACACCATCATTAAAACAACTTTCTTCATAAACTTTACTCTTAACGGATAAAACAAAAAGAAATAACAACAGTGCAAAGATACACATTTTGTCACAAAAATCAAATATTAAATAGCATTAATTAACATAATTATTTATTATAACGTCAATAAGAAACAAAAAGGCCAACAATGATGACGATAAGAAGAAAAGAAGCTGTTCCATAAAAGCAGTTGGCTGCCCCACACGGATCGAATGTGCAATATTGCCCTTTCATCAAGCATTCATCCTACAATGATCACAACAACTTTCGAGACACTCACTTGAGTACAAATACGAAAAAAGCCATTCTCATTCCTGTTATGGAATGAAGAAATGGCTTTTTCTAATACAAAGGTTACAATATATCAGTTTTGAGAATATGCTATTCTCTTCTGATTTCTTATTCCGACTTCCTGAAGCCCCCTTTTGGCTGTTGTCACAGGTTATATATTAAGGAGCAAAACTATGCAAGAAGCATCCTTATTTCTTCCCATATCTGATTTTCACATTAAGCGATTGTTCGATCATCCCGATGATCGAATCCAATTTCTCCGTCTGGAAATCACCCGTCAGGCGAATATCTTCATGATTACAAGAAAGAGAAACATGATAGTAATCAGACAAGTCTGTCAAGACATCATGAAGTGGGGTATTATTGAAATGGAACTGATGGGTTGCCCATGTTACGCTGTTTGGAGAAACCGTACTGGTCAATTCCGGATTAGAACTGTTCTTCTTCAGAATGGCAGCCACGCCTTTTGTTACTACCACTCCCCTTCCGGCATCCCTGCTTGAAGCAAAATAGACGGCACCTTGTGCCACGTACACTGTTGTCTTCTCAACCGTTTCGTCCACCAGTAATCTAGTGCCAATGTCATTGATCACATAAGAACTATCCCTGATCGTAAACGGATTCCGGGCATCATGCCTGATCTCCAGGTAGACCTTGCCGCTGACCTCAACGGTCCTGCTGTTCGTTCCCCTATAGGACAGTGAAGCATGCGGTGCCAGGATCACCCTTGTCCCATCCGGGAGGATGCAGGTGGTCTCCGTCGACTGCGCTGTCAGCGTAGTCTTTTTCTCATGGAAATAGTATAATGTCCCCACTCCTATGAGCAACAGGAAGGACGCCGCCATAGCTATCCATTGCCACCTGCGGGATCCGGACTGCAATCCTATACGATGCCTGAATCTCTTGAAAGCCTTATCCGTGTCCAGGTGACCCTTCTGATAATAGGTCAGGACATATCGTAAATCTTTATCCATCATTCTATTCTTCCTCCTATTCCTTTTTAGTCCAATTAGTACGGGCAGTGTTCCATCCCCCCTCAACCCCCAGGCCACCGACGATATTGGATGCGGTAGGACGAATTTGAGATAATCCATTCCGTGCCATTTCATTATTTTCAATCTCGTTCAAGGACTGGAGGAAGTGGTAATATTCCGGCGTCAGACGAATCAGTTCCACCTGATAGGCCTTGGCAAAATCATAATAGACAGGTGCAGGATCTTTATAGACGACATAGACATCATTACTGTTCATATTCAAATGCAAAGTATAAGTTTTCTCCTTGATGGAAGCATTGTCAAAGATACAAAAATTCTGATAGAAGTCATTGGAAAAGCCAAAGGCATCATCTATATCTGACATCGGCATCAGCAAATCCTCACTCTTCGTATCAATAACAGGATAGGAACAAACAGAATCTGTAAAGACTACGGATACGGAGTCCCAGTCTTCTGCATCCTTATACTGTTCATAGTCCTGAAAATCAGAGAATATTTTCTTGCGATTACCATGATCATAATACCCTATAGCGCTGCCTGTATAATTTTTCTGCCTTACCCGTACGGCATAATAACAGTGCGTTTTAGGATCATTCGTAAAAGTAGCCACGAGTTGGTTGTATTTCTCTGCATCCCCATAGTCACTGTCATAGATCGACACTGTCCTCACCTGCAGTGGACTTATGGCCACCGTATCTGGAATAATCGTGGATGCACTGACAGAAGGCAGTCCGTCGCAGGAGACCTGCAGAGATATTCTATCATCCACCTTCTGCCTGCCGGTAATCCGATAATATCCCTTACCCAAGGGCTGCGCAGTCTTCTGCAGTCCGTTCACCCGGTAATCAATGGCTGCATCATCAAGAAAAACTATCCTGACAGAATCTGAATAGTTCCTGACAGGAACACTACGGCTCACCTGAATATAAGTGGTATCCGATACCGTCGGGAAACAGTAAACGACCATCTTGCTTTTATTGCTGAAGGTGTCAATGTCGATATGATCCTTGCAGGAAGCAAGCAACGACAGGAAGAATATCAAATAGAAGAGTCTTTTCATTGTCAGAATTTAATGGTATAACTGAAAGATGGAATAACCGGCAAATAGGCATGGTTCCTGGTGTAGAACTGTCCTTTGCTGTTCTGCTTGACCTCTACATACATGGAATTGAGGTGGCAATAGACATTATAAATACTCAGGTTCCAGATACGTTCATGACCATGCTTCGTGGTATGATGGAAATCGAACCCGACATCGAGCCGGTGATAGGCTGGCAGCGTAAAATTATTCGGACGCTCATAGATAAACTCATCGTCTCCGTAGTCCGAGGGGGAGCCGCCGGGGACTCCAGGTGTATTGATCCATTGTGTAGGGACGGTAATATGATTACCCGAATGATAACACCAGTCTGCAAAGGCAGCAATTTTAGGAGTGATCTTCCAACGGACAGAAAGGTTCAGTTTGTGACGGTTGTCGAATTTGTCATAATACCAGTCCGGATAGAAGTCATCATATTTCCTCTGGTTCCAGGACAACGTATAAGATCCCTGCAACTGCAGGTTATCTGATTTGTAACACGCATCCAGTTCGAGCCCATAATACCTCCCCCTTCCGTCCATGACCATCTTATCCCATCTTGCCGCAGGAGGTTCCAGTCCCGACCAACTGGCATATTGGAGGAGATGACGGCTCTGCTTGTAATAGCCTTCGAGCGAAAACAACCAATACCGGTCAGGGACGTAATACATCCCGACCGTAGCCTGCCAGGAGTGCATCGGCTTGAGATGCTCTGTCGTAGGGATCCAATAGTCTGTGGGAAGTTCCAGAAAGGAGTTGGAGATCTTATGGATAAACTGTGTCATAGCGGTGTAGGAAGCCTTGAAGGACAGATTGCGGACAGGCTGGTACTTAGCGGCAAAACGTGGATCAACATCCATAAAGGTCTTGTTCCCGATATAGAACAGAGAGGTGTTTATTCCCCCGTTAAGGCTCCAATGAGGACTCAGCCTCATCTCATCTTCGGCATAGACATTATATTCCTGGGCCACATGGCGGTTCCTGCTGAAAGTCCTTGCCGTATCCACCTTCGAATCATTACCATAATAACTTATCTGACTTCTGGTCTGAGGACGGAAAATATGCCACGTGAAATCATGGCCGAAACGGATATGATGATGCGGTGAGGGCCGGTAATCAAATGCCATACGGTAGCCGTAATCATTGATCGTAGACTTGTAACCATGTTTGTAATAACTGATGCTTGTCTGCTCCCGTCCATTAAAGAACCGGTCATCTTCCTGCGAGCCAAACCTGGCCATATTATTAGTATATACCACTGAAAAATTAGCAAAGAGTTTGGGAGAAAACTGATGTTCCATAAGCAGGGCCATATTCAGGTTCCCCCAATGAAAATTGTTCTTGGAAATATCCCTGTCGAGAGATCCTGAACCAAAATCATCCACGTATTTATCCTCAGCATCCATTTTATCCTCTCCGGAATAGATACTCAGCGAGAGACGAGTACGGTCATCGAAGATATTTGTCACCTTCGCATTCAGGTCGTGGAAAAAATAATTGAGGGTCACATCATCATCGTCTGCCGCATTAGAGCGATTATATATCATGAAAAACGGACGTGTAAGCAAATCTATCCAACTCCGCCTCAACCCTATATTAAAGGAAGTTTTCCCTTTCCTGATAGGACCCTCAAGATGAAAGCCTCCATCCAACAGCCCTAAACGGTAATTTCCATGGAAGTGATAGAAATCCCCATCATTTGTCCGCACATCGACAACTGAAGATAATCTCCCGCCATAGCGTGCGGGAAAACCACCCTTATAGAAATCGATGTTCTTGATCATGTCCACATTGAAAGCTGAAAAGAGCCCCATGGCATGATTCACCTGATAGAGAGGAGAACCGTCAATCAGAAACAGGTTCTCATCATTATTTCCACCATGCACATAGAGGCCGCTTGCCAGTTCCACCCCCTCAGCCACCCCACTGGTCCGCTGAAGAGTCTTTACCACATCGGGACTGCTGAGCAGGGAATATTCCGTCTTGATGTCATGCTGGCTGAAAGAGTGCTTTCCGGTCTGTGTGCTCATCAGTGGTGAGTTCAGATCACCGGTAACGACAATTTCATTGATTTTAGCATTTTCGTGCAGGATGAATTTAAAATGCTGGTCTGATTTAAGGTCTATGCTCTCTTCCTGATCGTCAAAGCCGATATAACTGCACCTTACCCGACGGCTTCCTGCGGGAAGGGTGATAGAAAAAAAACCGGAAGAATTGGTCATCGTAGCCAGTCCGGTGGACAGATCCTGAACCGTGGCATTGATCAGCGTCTCTCCATTCTCATCCTCTACATATCCGCTCATGGTATAACTCTGCCTCTCCTTCGGCTGCCTGGCCGGATGATGATCAGGCGGACATTTCTGCCGGGAGACCTTACGCTTGAGCAGCACATAATTTCCTTTGACATCGTAACCGATGTCTGTCCCTTTGAACATTGCTTTCAAAGCCTGATGGAGAGAAATATCTTTAATTGACGGACCTTGATAAGGAAAGTCAAGTTTCAGAGAAGAATCATAGATAAAGTTTACTTTCTTCGTGCGGTGAAGCCATTCCATCTGCTGTCTGATCGTCTTTGGTTTCGCATAGATTACTAAAGGCAAACATAAAAGCAACAGGAATAAAATAGACTTTCTTACTTTCATTATCGTTCTGATTGGTTTCTACACTTATGACGCAGAAAAATCTCCAATCCCCCATAGACATTCAAACATTTTTCGCTCAATACAGCATCATCATCACAAAGTAGATCTCCTTGCGGCTGCCACGAAGTTCTTGCAAGGCTTTGCTGACCTGGTGCTCAACCGTCCTTTCCGATATTCCCAGACTTTCCGCAATATCCTTATATTTCAGGCCGTCCCGCTTGCTCATCAGAAAGATCAACCTGCATCTCTCCGGCAATTTGTCTATGGCTGACCAGAGCTTTGCCTCTCTCTCAGACCGCTCCTGGGCCTCATCATCGGTGATGAAGCCTTCCAGATCCTTGGGTTCCATATCAACGACTATGTTTTTTGATTTCCGCAAGTGATCAATACAAGCATTACGGACAGACGCATATAGATAGGATTTCGGATGATCAGACTGGTGCTCCCACAACTTGACGAAGCAGTCTTCCACGACATCTTCCGCCTCATCTATATTACCACATAGATAATGCATGGCATAAAGGCACAGGGGTCGATAAAGAAGTTTAAATGCTGCCTCGATATTCATATAATATTCACTTGCAATGTGCAAAGTTAATAAAAACAATCTTAACGATGAAATTGCAGTCCGGAAAAAGACATTACGAAGCAAGTTTTTCTATTGACGCATCAGATTTCACAAGAGTTAACTAATATCGTTCGTAGAAATGCGAACAAAAGTTTGGTGATTTAAAATATTGTTCGTAGATTTGCGAACAATATAAACAGACAAACATCAATAATATGAAGAAAATTGAAATTTTTGATCCGGCTATGTGCTGCTCCACAGGAGTATGCGGCCCGAGTGTTGACAAAGACCTGCTGCGGATGGCAACGCTGATTGATACCCTTAAAAATATGGGCATAGAAATAAAAAGACATAACCTGAGTTCTGAACCACAGGCTTTTATCCAGAACACGGTCATCAAGGAACTCCTCGAGGCAAAGGGGACGGACATCTTGCCGGCAACACTCGTTGACGGTAAGGTTGCCGTGACAGGGAAGTACCCGTCAACGGCTCAGATGAGCCAGTGGACAGGCAAGGATTTGAGTATTGTGCCGGCCCATCATCCTTCTGATAAGAATAATGGTGATGGCGGTGGTTGTTGCTGCGGCAGTTGCTGCTGAGTCTTTTTAATAACTGCTTTTCCTGAACAGCTATTGTCTTCAGGATATTCTGATTTCTTAAAAACAATAATGATGATGAAGTCTTATACTTTAAAAAATATTTCTCAACAGAAATACCTGTTTTTTACAGGTAAGGGGGGAGTTGGCAAGACCAGCATTGCCTGTGCTACAGCTGTCTCGCTGGCTGATAGCGGGGAAAACGTGTTGCTGATCAGTACGGATCCTGCTTCTAACCTTCAGGATGTCTTCCAACAGGATATTTCACAGCATGGCACAAAAATAAAAGAGGTGCCTGGACTGACTGTCGTCAACCTCGATCCTGTCAAAGCTGCGGAAGAATATAAAGAACGTACGGTTGCACCTTACCGCGGGCAACTGCCGGCATCTGCCATCAAGAATATGGAGGAACAACTCTCCGGAAGTTGTACCGTGGAAATTGCTGCCTTCAATCAGTTCTCTGACTTCCTTACCGATGCGGACGATGCCCGCCATTATGATCATATCATCTTTGATACCGCTCCCACCGGCCATACACTGCGCATGCTCCAGTTGCCTTCTGCATGGAGTGCATTCATCAAAACCAGCAAGCATGGGGCTTCATGCCTCGGACAACTGTCAGGGCTTGAGGAAAGAAAAGAGGTATACAAACAAGCGGTAATGAATCTTGCTGATGGGAGTAAGACCCGCCTTGTCCTGGTAAGCCGCCCGGAAGATGCTCCTCTGAAAGAAGCTGCACGCTCTTCACACGAGCTGCGCCAACTCGGCATCTGTAATCAGTTGGTGGTGATCAACGGACTGATATTGCACAAGGACAGCAGTGATGCACTTGCTTCTTCCATCTATACGTTGCAACAGAGAGCACTGGCACAAATGCCACAGGAACTTAAGGACTATGATATTGTCCAGGTTCCTCTGCGTTCATACAATCTTTATAACATCCGGAATGTCCGCAAACTCCTGACCTCTGACGAGACTATGGAAGTTCCTGCACCGACAACAGTATTGAAGGAATACAAACATCTGGATGTTCTCATTGATGACATCTTTGCCAGAGGCAAACGTGTGATATTCACCATGGGCAAAGGGGGTGTCGGCAAGACCACCATCGCAACGGAAATAGCACTTGGACTTAAAAAACGGGGAGCAAGCGTGCATCTCACGACGACTGACCCTGCCAACCATATTAATTATCAGTCAGCGATCAATGCAGGCATCAGCGTGAGCAAAATTGACGAGGAGGAAGAACTGGAGAAATACAAGAATGAGGTAAGACGTAAGGCTCGTGAAGCGGGCGTCACTGATTTCCAATACATTGAAGAAGACCTGCGGTCTCCCTGCACCCAGGAGATTGCCGTGTTCCGTGCTTTCGCGGATATAGTGGAGAAAGCTGACGAGCAGATCGTAGTCATTGACACTGCTCCTACCGGCCATGCTCTGCTGCTACTTGACTCCACACAAAGTTACGATAAGCAGATCGCAAACAGTGAAGGTGATACGCCGGAATCGGTCAAGCACCTTTTACCAAGGCTGCGGGATGAGAAACAGACAGAAGTCGTCATTGTCACACTGCCTGAGGCAACACCCGTTTTTGAGGCTCAAAGGCTGCAGGAAGATCTTCAGAGAGCCGGCATCAGGAATAAATGGTGGGTGGTCAACCAATGCCTGGCCTTGAACACCTCTGATGATGCTTTCTTTAAAGCCAAGGCTTCTGAAGAGATAAAATGGATAGAAAAAGTGAAGGAACTCTCCCAGGGAAATGAGGTCCTCATCGAATGGAAGGGAAAATAGGCAATGGAAGAAAAAAAAGGAATAGGATTTTTCAATAAATACCTGAGTATCTGGGTAATCCTCTGCATTGGCATCGGACTTCTCATTGGCAAGTTCTTGCCGGGGATACCTGAGACATTGAGCAAATGGGAATATGCTCATGTAAGCATTCCCGTTGCTATCCTCATCTGGATAATGATCTATCCGATGATGATGAAAGTGGATTTTCAAAGTGTGAAGGATGTGGCTAAGCATCCTAAAGGGGTTATGATCACGTGCATCGTCAACTGGCTCATCAAGCCTTTCACGATGTTCGGGTTGGCTTACTTCTTCCTGATGGTCGTGTTCCGCCACTGGATTCCGGCAGAGCTCGGACATCAGTACCTAGCCGGAGCCGTACTGTTAGGTGCTGCACCCTGCACGGCCATGGTATTCATCTGGAGTTATCTTTCCGGGGGCAATGCGGCTTATACCTTGGTACAGGTTGCCGTAAATGACCTGATCATATTAGTGGCATTCGCTCCTATCGTAACCTTGCTGCTTGGCGTGGGAGGAGTGAGGGTTCCTTATAACACGCTGCTGATCAGTGTGGCTCTGTTTGTCGTTTTGCCATTGGCTGCCGGCATCCTCACCCGGCTGATCGTATCCCGGAAAAGGGGTAAGGATTACTTCGAGAATGTCTTTGTGCATAAATTTGACAGGTATACTACTGCCGGATTGCTTCTTACACTGATTATCCTGTTTTCCTTCCAAGGCAACACGATCTTGAGAAATCCTGTCCATATCATCCTGATAGCTGTGCCATTGATCATCCAGACTTATCTGATCTTCGGCATTGCATACGGATGGGGCCATGCTTTGAAACTTCCGTATCCGATAGCTGCCCCTGCAGGGATGATTGGTGCAAGTAATTTCTTTGAACTGGCAGTAGCCGTTGCCATCAGTCTTTTCGGACTGCAAAGCGGGGCTGCACTGGCCACAACCGTAGGAGTGTTGACAGAGGTCCCGATCATGCTTTCACTGGTCAAGATCGCAAAATCCACGAAAAGATACTTCAACTAGGGGTACCCTCTCCTGGACTGACTAGAGGGCGGGGGAAGTAACCCTACGATTCATGATGATATAAAAAAACTTGAATGCAAATAAATTATTGTTGCCAATTCTTTATTCTGCATTCAAGTCAAGTAAACAGAATCATGAAACGTAAATGCTTCCTCTATCCGCTTGCGCAGGATATGCCCCGCCGCCTACTTCACCTTAGCGGATTCTTCCTTGAAAGCATCCATGATGATCGTAGGATGATGATCACGGAAAGCACCGAGTTTATATTCTCCTTCCAGTTCCGGTGCCCAATAGAAGACACCACGGCAGTGCCCGTTTGTCTGAAAGGCGGCCTTTTCAATCAACTCTTTCAGAAAGGCTTTGCCTGCCGCGGCAGAATCAGCATCATACCCTGTCTCCACGATCATTGTCTCTGAACCGTATTTGCGGTACAAATGATTGATATTAGCCATCACCTTAGTGATGGTTTCCTCATCACTGCCGGTAATTTTCGCACACTGATCCCAGTAAGGATAAACACTCAGTCCGATCATATCCCATTTTGCACCATACTTCCTCAAACCGTCAAAAATGAAATCATAGTGTTCCTGATCGGCTCCACAGTCCAGGTGCACAATACATTTTGCTTTCGGGTAGACCTGCTTGACGGCCTTGTAGCCCGCTTCGGTAAAGCCGGCATACTGCCTCATGTTCTTCTCGGCATTCCCTGCCGGCCACAAAAATCCATGGGTGGTCTCATTTCCTATCTGTACCCATCTCACAACTATGCCATGGTCTTTCAATAACCTCAAGGTTGAGAGAGTATGATCCGTGAGTGCCTTTCTCATCTGAAGGAAGTTCATGTTCTTCCACGCTGCTGGAATGACCTGTTTTCCTGGATCTGCCCACCAGTCACTGTAATGAAAGTCGATCATGATGGCCATGCCCAGCTTTTTAGCGCGGAGAGCCATCTTCAACACGTCATTTTTGTCAGACCATCCACCTTTCGGATGAACCCATACCCTCAGACGTACAGCATTCAGCCCATATTGTCTCATGATCTTCGTGTTCTCTGTCACGACTCCACGAGCATTATACAACTTGATCCCCTCGGATTCCAATTGGGTCGTTCCACTGATGTCTGCTCCAAGCCAGAAGGTGTGAGCACCATACATGGCTGAAGAGCAGATCAGGAATAAAAAGAGTCCTAATAATTTGATACGCTTCATATCTTTCAGTTGTTTAGCACACTCTATATTTTCGGCCCATCATAATTGTCCCGCGTAAAATACTGGGTTAAAGTGTATCCATTCTCCTGTGCCTGTTTGACAGCATAGTCCGGAATCGGGAAATATTCACTGGAAGGGGTTCTCCCACTGGCTTTCATGCGAGTGTAGTACTGACCGAATCTGATCAGGTCAATCTTCCGGCATCCCTCATAGAACAACTCATGGCCTCTTTCCGTCAGCAGGGCATCCAAAAAGGCAGAGACACTTGAGGTCTTGGAAGCGTCGAGGTCTTCCAGACCCGCGCGGTGACGTACCTGATTAACGCAATCAATGGCGCTTTGAGACACCGTATTATGAGCACGGACATCAGCTTCGGCATACATCAGCAGGACATCGGCCCACCTTGCCAGAGGATAGTCTGTCCCCTGGAAGGAGGTAGCTGTCTCAATAGGATATTTATTAATGATATAACCGTTCCAAAGGTTCCCAAGGTCTTTTGAGGTTACCCAGCCGTTATTGGTGCTGTAATAACTGGTCAGTATCGTCTCTGCTCTCTTGTCTCCTGGCTCAAATGTGTCATAGAAATACTTGGAGATATTAAAGCATTGTCCCCAGCCTCCTCCTTGGTTCACAAACGGGGTCGGATCACCTTTATCATCATACTTCGCAGCATCACCTGGAACGACATACCAACTGGTGGGATTGAAGTTGCCCTCATTTGCCGCACCGGTGGCATTGCTGTTGCAAGAGCACGCCATGATGGTCTCACAATTAAACTTATTAGCAATCTTAAACTGATCTGCATAGGGATTAGTACCCGAAGTAAACAGGGAATAATGTCCATAGAACTGACTGAAGAGGTCGTATGCTTTCTGATAATAACCGCTTTCATGATAACCTTCATTCAGATAATGGCGCATCAGACAGAACCTGGCATAATCTGCCGTGTAACGTCCTTTTTCGCTCTGGGTCTCAGCAACATGCTGGCAGGCATACACCAGGTCGTCTGTGATATACTGAGTCATCTGGTCCAAGGTGGGACGCTCCATATCTGCCAGCGCTTTCTCATCATTGACTTTGGCAGGGTCGACAATAACCGGCACCGGACCATAGTAATGGAGCAGATAGTACATCATCAGACCACGACATAACCGGGCCTCACCCAGAAATTCCTCTTTCTTCGCTTTCGGAAGAACGGTGGTATCGGCATCCTCTAAGGTTCCGATAATCTGGGTGAACCGGGTAATATCCCTCACTTTATCAAAGTCAGACGGATCAGAACCGGAAGTCCTGCCGACCAGTTTAAGATCGTCAAACTGGCCTGCTGACATTTTCGACCAGGAGCCTCCCCACGAACTGATCGTCCAACTGGCAGACTCATCAGAGGTATCGTCCAGCATACGGTACAGCCCTCCCTCAGCCACATAGAAATTATGCTGCCAGGAGGAGGAATTGAATCCATACCCCCACGTTACGGAGAAGGGTACATAACAATCCATCAGATAGGATTCATAGTCCTTTTCGGTAGCTGGAAATTTATCCGTTGAAAGCTGACCGTATATTTTAGCATCAAAATCATTATTACAACTTGTGACCCCGAATGCGAAAAGACACAAGAGCACTGATATAGATAACAAATTCTTTTTCATAATGCACTTTCTTTTAAAATTGAACTTTCAGACCAAGAGAGAACGTACGTACCATGGGATATTCTGCCTTGCCTCCCTTATAACTGCCACCGGTATTTACTTCCGGGTCAAAATTCTTATATTTCGTGATCGTAAACGGATTCTGAGAATCAGCATAAATACGGATGCTCTGAACTATATTTTTCAAATAACCTAGATTGGAGGCATTGAAAGTATAACCTAAAGTGATATTCCTCACTCTCAGGAAACTGGCGTCCTTGTAAAAGACATCCGTTCCGGCTCCACCGGGCAGAGAGGTCGTGGCCAGTCTGTAAGCGATACCGGGAATCGTCCCATTCGGATTGGTCTGGGAATTATATACCTGTGAAACCAGTGTACTCTGATTGGAGGTCTGGTTGGCCAGCTCACGCACATCGGTCCAGTCATAGGAATAATTGTACTTCTTCAGCCCCATCTGGGAGTAGACGAAAATATCAAGATCCCAGTTCTTATAGACGAAAGTATTTCCTAATCCCCAATATATTTTCGGGATCACATTCACCATATCTACATCCTTGACCGTGATCTGACCATCTCCATCGAGATCTTTAATAATTGGACAACCGGGATAACGGTAATTTGCAGGTTGTGAAGCAGGACAATTGCTCATATCTGAATTGATGATGCCGCTCGTTCTATAGAAATACAACGCATTGACCGGTTCATCCTTTCTCTTCTGATAGTCCAGATAGTCATAGTTGGGGAAACGCTTCTTCCAGATGGCATTATAATGTGACAATGTAAGCGTAGAGGTCCATCTGAAATCAGAAAGAACGACATTGGTGGTGTTGATCGTTGCATCCCAGCCATACCTTCTGATGTGCCCTCCATTGATCGGATAGGTCGAAAACATGGAAAGGCCTTCGGTATTGGCATATCCGAGCATGTTGGTGACATCATTCCAGAAATAATCAAAACTGCCGCTTACACGGTCTTTCAGGACAGAGAAGTCAAGACCAATATTCTTCATGGTCGTCTTTTCCCAGGTTACATTCGGATAATCCTTGCTGACCAGATAGTAAGGTACATAGTCTGTCGTGTTGTTATCAAACATCACATGCGTACCAAAAGCACTATAAGCACCATAAAGCGTCGTACCCAGATTATCATTCCCTGTCTCACCATAAGAGGCACGGAGCTTTAGCATGTTAATCCATTTCACGCTCTTGATAAACTTTTCATTGAACATCTTCCAGGCGGCACTCACCGAAGGGAACCAACTGTACTTTTCGCCCTTGAAAAATTTATCAGTACCGTCCCGTCTCAAGGTTGCCGTTACGGCATAGCGGTCCAGGAAATCAAGGCTGACACGTCCGAACTGTGACCTTTTCTCATCAGACGTTCTGTAAGAACTGATGTTCTTCGTTCCGGTTGCCGCAGAGATATTATCATTGTTCAGGGCATCATTGATGTCCGTGTAGGATATTCCCAACCCGTGAGAGTGATTAAAATATCTTCCGAGTCCGGCAACGGCATTGAATACCAGGGCATCATTGAAGAAGGAATGATCGAAACTGACCGTTGCCTCCATTGTGGAATTGTCTCGCTTGTCGCTCTGGATGCTTCCGCGCGAACGGAACATCTGGTCAAAATAGACATTCGAAGGAATATATACATACCGCTCTTCATTTTCTTTATTATAGCCATAAAGCAGTTTGGCGGTCAACATCCTGTGAATAATATCAAAGTCAAATGTGAAATTGGCATTAAAGCCATCCGTATTGCTCCGGTCTGTCATCTCCAGCATCCCCACAGGATTAGGAATGGTCATAAAAGTTTCATAATTGCCATCCTTGTCATAGATGGGCAGATTGGACGGATAAAGTAACGCAGCACTCAGACAACCGGAGGCAGCAGCTCCTCTTCCTTCTGATGTTCCTCCCACGGTACCATTGTTATTATTATTACGGTTATAGTTCAGACTCGTAGTGATTTTCATCCACGGGAACACTTGGGCCGTAACATTAGACCGTAATATGAACCTTTCATAACTGTTGTTCTTTACGGTTCCTTCCTGCTTGTAGTAATTTCCACTCGTATAATACTGCAATTTATCGGAACCACCCTGAACCGTGACATTATGACTGGAGATGCTTCCGGTCCTCAGGATCTGGCCCAGCCAGTCGGTGGTCTGTGCAGAGGCAATCTGCTCACTTGAAAAAACATCCGTGTTGCCATTGTCATAGGCGTTCGGGCCATAAGGAGCCATCTTGTTATTATAGAGATATTGTTCCTTCTTGAACAGGTTAGCGTAAGTCATATACTCCTGGGCATTCAGGGAATGGATATAAGAATAATTCTTCACCACAGACATGGATCCGTCATAACTTACACGCATCTTCCCTGCCTTCCCGCTTTTCGTGGTGATCAGGATCACGCCATTGGCAGCATTGATACCATAGATAGAGGCTGACGCATCCTTCAGCACCTCAATGCTTTCAATGTCATCAGGGTTCAAACCGGCAAGTCCTGACCGGTTTATACTTGAGGGCATAACTGTCGTAGAGCCGCCGGAACTACTCTCCAGGGAACTGGAGGGAAGGACAACCCCGTCAACGACATATAAAGGCTCCCCGCCTCCACGTATGGTGATATTGACATTTCCGCCTGGCTGGGCACTCGCCATCGTGGCCTGTAGTCCGGCGGCACGCCCCATGAGCATCTGGCTCATATTGGTAATTCCGGTCTTGACTACATCATCGGCATTGACTTTATCAATACTGGTGGTCAGGTTCTTGCGGCTCACGGAACCATAACCGGTAGCAATGACTTCATCCACCAGATGGGCATCTTCTGACATCACAACATGAAGGTTTGGACCACTGGCCTTTTCCCTTGAAGTTTTAAAACCTACATAGGAAAATTCAAGGACCTGGCCTTTGTTGACAGAGATCTTGAAATTTCCATCCATGTCCGTCACTGTTCCATGGTTTGAACCGGGAGTTTTTATAGATACTCCGATCAAAGGTTCTCCATGTGAATCAACTACAGATCCGGTAACATCTATTTGCTGGGCAAAGATCGTTAAGGGAAGTAACATAAAAAGTAATAGACTGAAGAGTAAATGTTTCATAAAATACATATTATTAGATTTTGCACATTTTATTGATGATATTAGAATGCTTCAACGCTTCCATAACCGGTATTAAGTTTTATTAATATCCGGATACTTTTGGCGGTTGTAAAGGTAAGAACTACCCTTAAAAGAGCAAAACACAAATTAGACAAATATGGTAACAAAATGGACAAGGAGATAAAAAACGGCTGAACATCGATTCAAAAATCGTTTTTAAAAATATTAATCAACTTTAAAAGTCGATAAAGATTCTGCCCTTTCCACACGGGGAAAGAGCAGAATCCTTTCTTCCAATCTTCACCTTATATATATTGAAAAACCTGCACGACGTGTTGTGACAGATGCCGTCAACGTCCCATGCTGATTTTCCGGTATTCATGGAAATGCCTGACCGACGGGATAAGGAATATACCTGTGGGAATGCTGCTACTGATATTCTTTCGGAGTGACCCCAAACGCTTTCTGAAAACACTTGGAGAAATAGCCGGAATTTGAAAAACCGACCATGTACATCACTTCAGATACCGAAAACTTACCCTCTTTCAAGAGCGAAGCTGCCTTCTTCATGCGCAAATTACGAATCAGTTCCACCGGGGTCATATCGGTCAACTGTTTGATCTTCCGGTAAAGTTGTTTATTTCCTATACCTACCGTTTTCTGGAGCTGAGTGACATTAAAGTCGGAATCTTCGATATTCTTTTCTATTGCTTCCGTAATCTCCGCCAGAAGGCGGTCATCTGCATTCTCCTCCAAAGAAGAGGCTGGAACATTCTCTATCGGTTTGGCAATGCTCCTGTCAAGAGGAAAAGTAAGTAAAAAAACGGTCTGCCGTGTTTCTGATGATTCTACCTTTAAGGTGCCCTGATGCCAACTCGTATATTTCCTGACTGCATAAAGCGGGGAAAAGCGCTGGAACACCATCATCCGTTCTTCAGGAAGGAGGTACATGCCATTACTGGACAGGGAGAAACTTACTTTCTCATTCATCATGTCACTACCGACAATAAAAGTGATCATGGCACCACGACTCGACTTTCCGATCATATACTCCAGAATATCATAGAAAATGATCGACCACTTCACCATGTCTACCTCTTTGAACAGTATCTCTTCATTCGTGGAAAACTTCAGTACGATCTTCTTGCCAGCAGCCTGTTTCTGACTGTCCCCCACAAACTGCCGGCAGAGTTCGATAATGTCTACGGAAGTCAGTGAGCAGGTCTTCTCCTCGCCAGCATCAGAGTCAATGTCCAGACTTTTATGCGTAAGGTGGCCCAGCAACACGGTGTTTCTACGGATATTCTCCATCTCTAAAGGAGAAGAAGCCTTGGCTCCTGGAGACATGAGCCGGTTGATTGATCCCATCATCCCGCCCAGATACTCTTTCAAATGGCGGGAGAGATGGGCATAGAATTCTATCTTGGATCGTGACTGCTCGAGGATCCGCTCCTTTTCCTGGTGCTCCATCTTCAATCGTTTCTTGACCATATAGAAATTAAAGACCCATAAGATCAGACCGAGAAGGAAGAGGATATAAAAACATTTTGCCCAAAAAGTGAGGTACCAGGGAGGCAGGATCCTGATCTTTACCGAATAGACCTCACCGGACAGATTCCCTTTTCCATCCATTGCCTTGATCACCAGCCGGTAGGAGCCATAGTCAAGTCCGTTATAGGTAATCCTTCCATTTTCAAAATTCTCATATTGCCAACTCTTGTCGTTGCCTTCGAGGCGGTAGGCATACATCGAAGAAGGATGGTTATTGTAGGGAAGGTCGGTCAACTCAAAAGTAATGTCATTTTCATTATGAGGCAGCACAAACTCCCGCTGGTATCTCACATTCCCCCCCTTATTCAGATAACGCTTGCCATTGACAAGGAGTTCTGAAAGGATAATATGACTCTTCTGATAAACTGCTGGAGACATCATGGACGTGCTCATGGTAATATATCCGTCATTCCCTGCAAGATAGACTCTCTGGTCACGAGGAGAATAGCAAGCTGCAAGAACATCCATCTCAGGAACACGAAAGTTGGTGTTATTCCCATCCTGGCAGATAATACGGCAGACCCCTGAGGAGAGCACCCACATACGGCCCTGAACATTACATATCGCTGTCACCCTTCCGGAAGAGGTGTTATCATGGAAGGAATTTTCTACCGGCCGTCCTGAAGGATCCGTAAAGATGTCCACCCCTCCGTCACGGCCTGCCCACAGACGGCCTGAAGAATCCATGGCAATGACATTATAGGCATAAGGGGAACGGGCATGAGTCACATGGAAGGTAGCAGGATCAATGCAGTCTATTCCTTTTTCAAAAAGCAGAGCCCATATCCTGCCCCGCCTGTCCTGACAGAGCTGCTCTACATGGATGCCGTGCAGGCCATTACGGGTAGAGAGATACCGGTCTGCGATACAAGTACCCCGAGAGGCCAGGAGTTTTTTCTTGGAGATAACAAATACGCCACCCATATAGGATGCAATCCACAGCCTTCCCAGCCGATCCTGAAGGATGTCATAAGCCCAGGTCGTGGAATAGGTGCCGCTATGGTCCCTGACGATAAAATTGCGGAAAGATCTCGTCAGGGGATTATAATAGTTGATTCCATGGTCAGTAGCTACCCAGATGTCTCCCTGGGGATCCTGGTACACTTTCCTTACACGATTATGAGAGAGCGTATGACGGGCATCATTCTGCCGGTACCAGGCAACGTCAGAATAACCTCCTGATGACATCCGGAAATGGATCAGCCCACTTGTCCCGCCAATCCAGTTCATGCCTGACCGGTCCTGAAAGAACACATGCAGGCAATTACCGTCTCCATTGCCGGTAATATCGCTCAGAGGCACCCAATGATAATACTTGTTTTGAGAAAACAGGGAGATTCCGTTATCCGTACCTAACCAGATATTATTCCACCGGTCTTTGAAGATTGACCATACAATATTATTCACCAGGGTCTGGGGATAACGGGAATCGTGGACGATACGTTCTGCCTTTCCCTTGTCATTATAAGTATAGAGTCCGTTATCTGTCCCTATAAAAAGCACATCATGGTCATCCACGGTAAGGGACTTCACTGAATTGCCTCTTAAGGCTTTCACCTCTGACAGTTTACCGGAACGAAAAGCATACAGGGCACCCTCTGTACCCAGCCAGACACAGTTTCTTTTCCGGTCTGATGCCAGGGCATTCACAAGAGGCTGCCGGCCTGATATGATCCTGACAGGCTCTATCCTGTTCCGGCGATTCAGGAACAACCCGTTGATTGTACCAATCATCAGCCCGGAAGGGGTTTTCAATAAAGAATAAACTGCTGAATGATGCCCCCACTCTTTGTAAAACTTCTTCTGTAAAGGACAATAGGAATAAAGTCCTTGGGAAGAGCCCAGGTAGATTTTCTTTCCGTCCAGGAGCAGGGCACGAATGTCCTTTGGACCACGGGCCGCCATCGACTCGTATGAACCTTTTTTCACATTATAGATCAGCAGGCCGTTGTCACTCCCTAAATACAGGCAATCACCGACTCTCAGGATACAATGTACCCGGAGATTGGAAAAAGAATGTTCCTCAAAATGAGGATAAAAATGATAACCGTCATAGCAATACAGGCCACGCTCCGTCCCCATCCATATCATCCCGTCACCATCCTGAGCCAGACACAGAATAGTCGAGGCTCCCGGAATCGTGACATTCTGGAAGCGGTACTCCATCCCTCCGGTTCTCAGAAAGAAAAGTGAGAGAAGGAGAAAGATGGAGATAAACAGATTTTTGTTTTTAAAGATCATTACCGATAATTATTGGGGTATTATGCTGCAAAATTACATATTTTCTTTGAATAATAATGATTCTGACCCTGACAAATCCTATCTTCCCGGTATCAGACTGGCAATATTCGAGTTCTTCTGACGGACTGAAGAGGATAAAACGGATCGACATACAGGGTGCATCTGCGGTGTCTGATAGGATAAGGATAAGTCAAACTGACGACAATCCTATTTCATTTACAAAAAGGAGAGGGTCATATTTGCATAGTTCTAAAAATAGTTATAACTTTGAATGGTCATTTCAAAACAATATGATAATAACAAGAAAATCACGATAGCAGTATCACTTCATCAGACCATCCCGCCTTTGTGGGAAAAGACAGTGGTAATCCATCCCCTCCGAAACCTTGACTGAAGTCTTTCCGGAAAGAAACAGATACGTTTTAAACAAATAAAAGACATGTACAAAAAATTAAGATTAATGCTTATGGCAGTTTGCCTGATCAGCGCCACAGGAGTTTTTGCTAAAACCAGAGTAATTGCACACCGGGGTTACTGGAGAGCCCCTGGCGCCGCACAGAACTCGCTGGCCTCCCTTGAAGGAGCACACCGCATCGGTGCATACGGCTCGGAGTTTGATGTCCACATCACACAGGATGGGGTCGTAATGGTGAATCACGACCGTGTCCTTCCTGACGGAACGAACATCGAACTGGTCAACTATCAGGACCTCAAAAAGGAGAAACTGGCCAATGGCGAGCCCTTGCCCACCCTCAGGTCATATCTGCGTGAGGGGAAGAAACTGCACGGGACACAGATGATCCTTGAGGTCAAGGCACATATCACTCCTGAAGCGGAAGACCGTTGCATAGACTCCATCGTCAATATGGTCAAGGAATACGGTATGAAGAAACAGGTTGAATATATTTCTTTCAGCCAGAATGCCTGTAAGCAACTTGCCAGGAAGGCGCCGAAACATTCCAGAATCTCTTATCTGGGCGGGGACCTATCACCGGAAGAGGCGAAAGCCATGGGTTGTACGGGCATTGACTATGATCAAAACTGTTTTGTCCAGCACCCGGAATGGATAGCTGATGCTCATAAGGCAGGCATGACAGTAAACGTATGGACGGTTGATCATCTGGACAAGATCAAACAGTTTATCAATGAAAAGGTTGATTTCATTACGACCAATCATCCGGTAGAAGCGCTGAAACTATCTAAATAGGACCGGGGCATGATCAGGCCTGAAGAAGAAGATGATGATGACGGGAATAGCAGAGGAGGTTCTCTCCTTATGGATCTTTTACCAAAAAGTTGTTAATTTTTGTTGAGAAGATGGAGATATGCTCTTTTTCAAGAGAATTTATGTATCTTTGTTCACAAAACAAGCATCCAAAGGTAAGAATAGCATGATCAAGAAATCCATTTTATTACTCGTCGTCTGCCTCCTTTCTGTAGTGTCAAAGGCTCAAACCGAACATTTGAAATTTGCCGGAGTTCCCCTTACGGGCACGATCGCAGAGTTTCAGAGACAACTCCTTGCCAAAGGGTTCAAGCAGGACATGATCAATAAGTTTGAAATCGAACAACTCGATGGTAAGCTGGCTCCGGAGGGCAAAAGGATGTACCGGGGGAAATATGTGAACCAAAAGGCCAAAATCAAGGTGTTCTTCGATTCAAAGACGAAATTAGTGTTCAAGGCTCAGGCTTATTTCACCAAACTTGATGAGAATTCAGCCCAGATCAAACTCGAATATTTCAAGAGTCTCCTGGCCAGCAAATACGGTGCTGCAAACATGAAAGAACATGACCAGAGCAAGGAACTGCCGGGATTCCTGCTGACGACGGGGGAGGGGCAGATATACGGCTACGTCACAAAAAACAGTATTTTCTATAGTACCTATATCCAGTATACTGATTCCATCAACGAGGAAAACCACAGACACCGGATGCTGAATGATCTCTGACCTGTATCTCCGGAATGACTATGATACTGATGCCTGCAGATCCAAGGGAAGAATTCCAGGATGATCCGTGAGCATAGATGAGGACCTTATCCTTTAAGATATTTACGGGTGGCCGGATCCTGTCAGATCCAGCCACCTTTTTCTTATTCTGATTCCATGAAAAGACCATCACAGACCCTACTCTTTCCTCCTCAGGGATTCGAATTACAATTATTTGTTCATCTTCCGATTATTTTATTTATATTTGCAAGGTATAAAGACCAAAACTAACCAAAACAAATGAAAATAATCCGTTCAGCCATCCTTCTATTCACTCTGCTGCTCGTAAGTCTGAACGTACGTGCCATCAATTCCAAAATCTATACCTCCCTGAACGGCCTCATCGGCAATACCGTAATGGATATGATCCAGGACGACCAGGGCTATATATGGATGGGAACGACCTGTGGCCTCTCCCGTTTTGACGGATATTCTTTTTTGAATTTCAACACCTTCACGAACCTCCAGGGAAAGAAAACGGCCTCGATCATCGGGCTGCTCTACATCGACCATCAAAACCATCTCCTCTGGATCTCTTCCGGCACCTACGATAATGGCTGTTATGACCTGCGCCGATCACGCTTTGTCACTTACAACAGACCCGTAAAGTTTGTACCACTGAAAAAACGTTTCCTGTCTACTCAAGGCATGTGGTTTTACGACTCGAACACCTGTGCACGACAGGTGATTTACAACGGAAAAAACCTTTCCGTCATTGACTACACAAAGGAGAACCATAAACTCCCCAGCAATCATGTCAGTAAGATCATTGAAGATGCCGATTCTAATGTCTGGCTGTGTACCAACCATGGCGTGACCGTTGTCCGAAAGGACAACAGGGCCCGAATCCTGAACGCAGACGACTGGATCCTTGACATGCAGGTATACCATCACCTGGTTCTCCTGCTGACCAAGGATGACGATGTGCTGATCTACGGGAAATCCTGCAGACTCCTGTCCAGGACGCATCTGCCATCTGTCATCGGATCCATCAATAAAGTAACCAATACGCTCATTTGGAAAGGACAATGGCTGATCTTTACCCCCCGGATCACCTATGCTTTCGACATCCACAGGAAGACCTTTTCCAAGCCTGCAGAATGTCAGATACCCGAGGGGACGACGATGGACTATGACAAAGGCTACTATTTCGTCTCTGACAAAATCGGTGATCTATGGATATTCATGCCCGACGGCCAACTCCGGAAACTTGACATCAAACCTAAATTCTCCATCTTTTCAAGCAGTAAACGTTATTACCGTGCATGTATCGGCCCGGGCAACCAGATCTATATCTCCACCAGCAACGGACTGTATATCTACGATCCCCGGAAGCGGACCCTCAGGCATTATCTGGCAGATGATGATGAGACCATTATCCCCTCCAATTTCCTGTCACGTATCATCGTTGACCGGAGCGGAGACATCTGGATCGCCGCAGACGATGCAGGAATCGTACGGCTCTCTACACCTAAGGACGTGGACTTCCAGTATATCTACCCGTCTGCCTACCATCTCTTCGACCAGAGCAACATGATCCAGGCAATTGCGGCAGAGGGGGCTGATGACATCGTCTTCTCTACACGGGATAATGTCCTTTACCACTATAACCTTCTCACCCGTCAGATTACCCGGAGGCAGACTTTCCCTTACCCTGTCTACACTTACTGCAAGGACAAGAGAGGAAACACCTGGGTCGGAACCAGGGGCGGAGGATTATATATCAACGGGAAACACTACACACGGGAAGACAAGAAAAATCCTATCCCCTGTGATGATATTTTCGACATTCTCGCCGATCCGCAAGGACGTATCTGGATTGCAACCGATGGCAGCGGACTGCTACAGGTAAATTACACAAAGGGGAAAGCCCTTGAATTCAGACAATTTCTCAACCAGAATATCAATGAGAGTCGTATACAAGACTTGAGTTGTGACTCCAGAGGAAGGCTCTGGGTCGGAACCTACGATGGACTCTTCTGTCTGAATACGCACAAGAAGAACCTTTCTGACAGGAGTTTCCTGCATTTCAGCCTTGACAACCACCAGCTGCCCACCAATGAGGTCAGTTGCATCAACACGGCAAAAGACGGTACGATCTGGATCGGGACTGGAGGAGTCGGCGTCATCCACTGCCGCCTTGCCGGAAACCGGCTGGAGTATGACCAGATAAACACGC
Source organism: Segatella asaccharophila (assembly GCF_054687055.1). NCBI lineage: Bacteria > Pseudomonadati > Bacteroidota > Bacteroidia > Bacteroidales > Prevotellaceae > Segatella > Segatella asaccharophila. The sequence continues at coordinate 95,261 of NZ_BAACAN010000005.1, forward strand.
AGCAAGGACTCTCCAACAATTATATCCACTCCATCGCCTCAGACCTGAGAGGGGGCGTATGGATCGGGACGGAAGGAGGCCTCTCCTACCTGAAGAGGAATGGGCAAAAGCCGGAAAGGGTGAGAACCTACCAACTCAGCCAGGATTTCCGCGGAAACATCTTCTCTGATAACAGTGCACTCCTTCTCCCTGACGGCCAACTGCTGTTCGGAACAAACCACGGACTGGCAGTCATCAGACCTCTGGCCAGGGAGAGGAACATCTCCATGCCTTTTCCCGTACGGATTACGGACCTGCGCATCAATGGCGTTTCTATCTTCAACAACGACAGCGACACAAAAGAGTTTCTTCAACTCCGGGAAGCAGTCAGCCAGCAAAGACCGGTCTCTCTCTCCCATCGTCAGAATTCACTGTCCATCCATTTTTCTGATTTTAATTTTGCCGAGGCAGGGACAACCGGTTATCAGTATTACCTGGAACCCCTTCAAACGTCCTGGAAACCCTATACTACCAGGAATCATGTCAGTTATGATAACCTCAGCCCTGGCTCCTATACCTTTCACCTCAGATCCATTAATGCCAACGGACACCAGAGCAAGGAGATCGTAATGAAGATTACGATCCGCCATCCCTGGTACAGCAGTTGGTGGGCATGGATCATCTACCTGATGCTGATGACCCTCGCAGCCTGCTATGTCTACCACAACCTGAGGGAACGTGTCCGTTTCCATCAGCAACTGACCGTCAACCACCAGATTTCCGAGTTCAGGATCAATTTCTTCACCCATATCGCACACGAGTTCCGTACCCCTCTGGCCATCATCCAGAATGCCGTGGAACAACTTGTCGATCCAGAGACTGGGCAAGTTTCAAAATCGGCCGTTCAAGCCTCGCTACGAGGGACTCACCGATTACTCCGCCTGGTCAACCAACTGATGGAATTCCGGAAGATCAGCACCGGCAACCAACGCCTGAGCATCGAAAAAGACGACATCATCGGTTTCATCCGACGGATCTATCAGGATTTCTGGAGCTACTCCAGACAAAAGGAGATCAATATGAGTTTCATCCCCTTTGCCAAGAAACACAACTTCTATTTCGACCATGAGATGCTGGAGACGATGGTCTATAACCTCTTGAGCAATGCCATCAAATATACCCCGGAAAAAGGACAGGTAACCCTGCATGTCAGCCTTTCAACTGATGGCTGTATGCTGCTGGTCAAGATCGCCAATACAGGCACCGGCATTAGCCCGGAACAGCAAGAGACCCTCTTCCAGCCTTTCATGCACGGCTACGTGTCGCAAGGGGGCATGGGCATCGGACTCTATAATGCACACGAGATGGCCCGTCTGCACCACGGGAACCTCACTTATGCAAGAGATCAGGATACGAATATTTTCACCCTCAGCCTCCCTGAAAACACGGATGTCTATCAGGCTTCCGACTTCAAGACGACTATTGCCGTCAACGCTGATAAGGAAGATGAAAGACAAGAGCAGGAACAGATGGATACCCTCATCCGGGAGGTCCAGCCGGAGGCCTTCAATCATCAGAAGGTCATCATCATCGAGGATGATCCGGATATGATGCTCCAGCTCAAGGAGACCATCGGCAGATACTTTTCGGTCTCGGGGTATATGAGCGGGGACACAGGATATGAAGGGGTCAGGAAAGAACTGCCGGCCTTGGTGCTCTGTGACGTCATGCTCCCTGACAGGAATGGCTATAGCATCGTCCGGCAACTCCGCCAGGAGGAGAACACCCGGGATATACCGGTCATCATGCTCACTTCCCTGGATGATGAGGAGCACCAGATCAAGGGATATGAGTCCGGAGCTGATGACTATATGGTCAAGCCTTGCAACTACCGGTTGCTGATCATCCGCATCTGCCAGTTGATCCGATGGCATGAAGGAAGAGAGACTCCTCCGCAGGTACCCGTCAGGCAGGAAGCCTCCCCCGCGACACTGTCAGAGCACTCCCAGCCGGTACTGATCACCAGCACTGCCGACAAGCGCTTTCTCTCCCGTATGGACTCTTTTATTGACGAACATTTCGATGATCCTAATTTTAATGTAGACCAACTCGCCACACTGATGTGCATAGGGCGTACCACCTTTTATGGTAAGGCGAAGGAACTTCTGGGAATCTCCCCGAGACGTTACCTCATCAACCAGCGGCTCAACAAAGCTGCACAACTTCTTCGTGACGGTACGCTGTCTATCTCTGAAGTCAGTTATAAGACCGGCTTCAGTAGTCCCCAGTATTTCAACAGATGCTTTAAGGATCACTTCGGTACCAGTCCAAGCCAGTACAGCAAAAAATGAATGACTACCATCAACCGTTGCCTTTTCAGGCACTAACGGTATCCCGTAGGGTGCATCCGGACAGACGCTATGGTACATAGAGCATCTCTCAATGTACCATACAGCCCCTCTCTATGGTGCATTGAGGCATGCGCTATGGTGCATTGAGAGATACTTTAGGGTATCTCAGGACGGTCCGGAAGCATGGCGTTTCCCCATAGTTTCCATTACAGACCAATCAAGTCTGCTGACAAAACGGCCATCCCCCAGCATGACAAGCAACGGGAGCCTCCTGCTAAAAGCCAATTTCCGTTATAAAATAAAGAGGTACCAAATGTTATCCTTAAAATCAGACCTTTTCCCGAAATTAATCATTATCTTTGCGCTCATGAATGGTATGCAGACAGCAGCCAGGAAACAGGATAAATAACTTCAAAGCATCAGATATGGCATTAGGAAAATGGATCGGCGGTTTTCTGGGATTCATCACGGCAGGCCCCCTGGGGGCACTTGCGGGATTCGCACTGGGAGCACTCTTTGACAGAGGCATGGACCAAGTCAACTCTGAAGATGGCACCAGTTTCCGCCGCATGGGATATGGGGAAGAGACGGGATATGACGAGCAATATTTCCAAAGAAACTATGAAGGCCAGCGCAACTCTTTCATGTTCTCCCTCCTCGTACTTTCTTCTTATATCATCAAGGCCGACGGGAAAGTCATGCACTCTGAAATGGACTTCGTGCGTAACTTCCTGCGTCAGAATTTTGGTGACATGGCTGTCCAGCAAGGACAGGATATCCTAGTTAAACTCTTCAGAAAACAAGACGAAATAGGCCCGTCTGAATTCAAAGGCGTCATCCGGGACTGCTGTATGCAGATCACCAATAATATGCTCTATGAACAGCGGTTGCAGTTGCTCAATTACCTGGCGATGATTGCCCAGGCCGATGGCATTGTCTCACACGAAGAGATAGATGCGCTGGACTTCGTCGCCCTCAACCTCGGTCTGACCACCGCTGACGTCGAGTCCATGCTCAACCTCAGAAGTGGTGAAAGTAATCTTGACGCAGCTTATAAGGTCCTCGGCGTTTCCGCAGAGGCTACGGACGAAGAAATAAAAAATGCGTATCGCAGACTGGCCTTGAAAAACCACCCTGACCGTGTCGCTACCCTCGGTGAAGACGTCAGGAAAGCCGCGGAGAAGAAATTCCAGGAAATCAATGCTGCCAAGGAGGTTGTCTTCAAAGCCCGGGGGATAAAATAGGAACGGATAAAAAAAACGGATTATGGATCATTTACCTGAAGACCCCGCCATACGGGTGTCAAGCATCAATATGCTGCTGAGAGACGAGGAATTTGACTCTCTGGAATCTTTATGCTATTGCTATGATAAAGACCCGGAAGAATTGAAAAACTCCCTTAAAAGGGCGGGGTATACGTACAGTAAGGAGCAGCGCCAGTTCCGCCCGGTCGGCTTTGACCGGCACACGAGTCCGGAGCCTTGATTCCGTCTGCTCCCTCCTGTACAGACGGACGCGGGAGCCATAATGAGAATGGTCTTCTCGCTCAGAGAAGATCCTCGAGACGCTGGACGGCAGCAGACAAATCCCCGGCAAAGTTGGAATGGTCATGCAGAAAATCTGGTTTGCCTGCAGCCAGCCGGGTGTACAGTTCTACGCTCATCGCCTCTGCATAATTACTGATCGTATACTCTATATGGTCCCTTACGGAGTCATTGTCCATCAATTGGTACAAGTTCCATTTCTGATGAAAGAAACTGTAAGCCTCCTCCACACTGTCTTTTGTGATCATATCCATTCTTTTAAATGATTCCTTGATTTCGCTGATCTCCCTTTCCTGCCCTATTCAGGAAAAGATAAGGGAGAAACACTTTAGCCCGGAGACAGGAACGGTTCATCCTCTCCTTTCCTCCATCGCGCAAAGATACAAAAAATTCACAGATCCAAGTCTGTCCCTCTCCACTTTTCACATTCTCATCTGTGAATATCATCAGGACACACAATCCTCCTTCAGTCAGTTTCCACGCAAAGAAGACCATCAAACGCCCTATTAAAAGAGACTTTCAGAAAGAACTTTCCTGTAAAAAAAGAAGAGCGGACGAAAAAATCGAGGAAAACGGAAAAAAAAACAGAAACTTATACGTTAGATTAAATTCTTTTTGTATCTTTGCAACGTGAGCAATCAAGTTTAAATTGTATCTGTCTTCTCTTGTTTAGGTTCGTCCAACACACGACTCACACATCGAAACCGGCAACAATCAACTTTCTTGTTTATAAGTGCAAACTGTCACGAAGACATTCACTGAGAATGGTGGTGCGTTCGATGAGTCAACAACAATAAAAGAAGAACTATCAATAGAAATATGAATTTACAGAATAGGTTATCAGAGTGAGAAACTGATAAAATAGCCTTTATATCCCACGTCGTTATATTCTCTAACGACACCCTATCATCGTAACATTTTTATGTTTAAAGAATCCGTGCAGACTTTCAGAATGTCTGAACTTTGGGTGAATCCCAGGGGTATACCATTTCTGCATGACACGATCAAGAAAGAAGTGTTTGTTTATGGAAGGATGCGGAAAGATGAAGAGGGAAAAAGGGGAAGACGAGGCCTGTTATACGGAATATATAAAAAGAAATATTATTCATTTCATTAAAACAGTTTAATTTAATTCAAAACAAAATGAACATTTTTGTATCACGTCTGAACTTCAAGACAACCGACGAAGGTTTAAAAGATTTATTTGCAAATTATGGTGAAGTAACCTCTGCAAAGATTATCAATGATCGTGAGAGCGGTCGTTCACGTGGCTTTGGCTTCGTTGAGATGTCTGATGACGAAGCTGCCAAGAAGGCCATTGACGAACTCAATGGTAAAGAATTTGACGGCAGAACCATCGTTGTTGCTGAAGCTCGTCCAAGAACTGAGCGTCCTCAGCGTGGTGGTTACAACCACGACAGATATTAATCGACTGCTGGCTCAGCCAGTTGACAGAGTCAACGATTAACGATTCGTAAAGTATTTCTGAGGATTTCATTCCGAAAGAAATAGAGAGTAACATCCGTTTCATCCTGTCGGTCAGACAAGGTGGAAAGCCTTAAAGAGCGAGATATAATACAGAACTTAAAAGTTCTCTATAAAAATATATATCCCTTATTAATTAGAGCGGTAGAAAGATTTTGATCTTTCTACCGCTCTTTGTTCTAGGCCCGAGCAAACAGATATAACCTACGCCGTTTTATGCCCTCTTCTTACAAACGGTTGATTTCCTTCTGTACCTCTTTCTGTACATGTTCTTTATGCTTGTATACATTAAGTTGATAACGGGCTGTAAGTGAGATATAACGGCTGTCATACTTATTCTTGAAGTCAGAGAAATGCCCCCCGGGATTACCGGGAGGCCTCTATTTCATTTATTTCTTCTTCTCAGGATAGAGATACTGATCACCCGTTTCCTTTACATATTCGCGGGCATAATTCTCCGGATAACCGGGCCGCTCTACGGTAGCTCCGATTCCTTCAGGAGTACGGAGGAACCGGCCGTTCTTGTCCGGTTTGATGGTCATATCGTTGAATTTCACGACCAGGTAAGTCCGAAGGGTCTTCCAGGTCTTCATCATCTCCCCGGCTACAGAAATGGTATAATCATTCAGATAAGCCCTGGCCGCCGCCGGATCCGTCTTCAGCAGTTCCGCAGCATGAGCTTCTATGCCACTCTGGGCGGCAAAATAACTCCTTTCCAGGCTGTCTCTGACGGTTTTCAAGGCCGGGAACATCAGACAATAACGAGGATATACCATATTTGACACCATGTTGCATACCCAGTAAGCATTATTGTCAGAATAAGTAACCGCGTCAGCACCAGGTGTATTGAAGCAGACCGGCTGCTTGGTAGAAGAGCAATAGACCGGCACGTATGCGATCATATTCGGGTCATCATTGCCGAACCAGAGCACCCCTCCAATCTCACGGGGCAGCCATGAGCGCATCTGGCTGACAAAAGTAAAGCCCGTCTGTTGCGTGGATGTCGGGCGTTCATTGAAATATTTCTTCCCGTCAACCTTAAAGAACAGAGGAGTCGGACGATAAGGCATTTCCCAGATTCCCCCGCCGATATTTTTGCCTCCGGCAACAGAGAAAGGAGTCCCTTCAAAGTGGTCCCGCATGCAAGCCTCTACATCCTGGACACTCAATTTCCTGTCCGGAACGATCCACAGTGGCATATCCTCAGCATGAGGATCCTTCCCTTCAGCCCAGGGGATCCAACGTTTCATATCCTTGAAATGATTGAAGAAACTCCAGACACGTGCATCACAGATCCGACGGCCCTCAAAATCCGGGAAAGCGTAGGCATCCTTAAAAGAAAAATCCTTATCAGGCCCTTTATACCAGCCCTTCTCACGGGCGAAAGAGATCACATTCTTTGAATGCAGAACCTCCGTTTTCAAATACGCGAATTTCCCGATACGACTCTGGTTAGCATGCCCGGAAATAGCATTGTCCGGGATACGGACAGCACACCAGACCACCTTCTGCTTCTTGTCCCCGCCACAGCCCTGCATCTCGAGGATCCAGGCCTCTTTAGGATCACAAATGGAAAAGGTCTCTCCTTCCGAGCAATAACCATATTTCTCAGCCAGAGAGGTCATCACATGGATCGCCTCACGGGCCGTACGAGAGCGCTGAAGGCCAAGATAGATCAAGGATCCATAATCTATCCCGCCATTCTTGTCGACCATCTCCTCACGGCCCCCATAGGTCGTTTCCCCTATCGTGACCTGGAACTCATTGATGTTACCAATGACATTGTAAGTCTGTCGGGCTTCCGGGATCTCACCGATATACCGGTGCGTATCCCAGTCGACGATCTTTCTCATATCTCCCTTCTTGTGAAGGGCAGCAGGATAGTGGCACAGATTGATGAACATCCCATAGTCATCGGCATTATAGGAACAAATGACTGATCCATCAACACTGGCCCCTTTCGCCACAATAAAATTAGTACAGGCCTCCAACTTCACAGGAGACAGTATCCCAAGGAACAGTACAAATGTTGCAAGACTGATTTTTTTCATACCTATCATTACAATTAATATCTTTTCAATACACGAACTGAGTTGTGTACACTCGTTGATTATTTCTTTGATCCCAGGCGATGAATTTCAACTGATGCCTCTTGCCAGTTCTTCTGACAGGAGTTTCCGTCAAGTCACAGCGCACCCATGGACTCTTAGGGACCTGGTCAAAGGCCACATAATGCCCGTCAACAAAAGCCTTGAAACCCTTGAGTCCACTCTGGGCATCTACCATAGAAATAGTAATCTGATGCCTCATCGACCAAGAGCCCTGTCCCACAGGCCCTACCACAGGAGCCTCTCCGTCATAACCGACTTCATAGGTTGCCCCCAGATCCCGGCAGCGGCCAGTAACCCAGCCATTCTTATAGATTCCTCCCATATAGCGGGCTTTACCCAGATGGCTGACGATATACAATTTCCCAGGGTTCGGGACGGATTTATTCACATAGATGGAAATCTGCCCGAAGTTCAGCAAAGGATAACTCCCTGCTATAAAACGATAACCGTTGGAATAGGCTCCGGGTTGACGGATCATCTGTGGATGAATGGTCACATTGTCTGCGAGCAGATGGTGCTTCAGGATCAGCCGGGCGCCGGAAAATGGATAAATATTAAAACGGTTCCAGTAAAGTACAGGCCCCTTCACTTTCCTTTCCGGGGCTATTGCCATTTTCTTCCCTTCCACCGTAAAGGCATAATGAGAAGCATTACCGGCAAAATCAGACAATACATATTCGAGGTGATAAAGACGCTGCTGGTTGAAGTCAATGACTCCACGGCTCTTCCCGATCTTGAAGATCGGAAGTGTGATCCCCGGCAAGACAAAAGAGCGCAAGTACCATACATTAGAACGAATATAATGCTGATAATCCCCCCAATAGTTGACCTGCAGGTTATCCCGTGGAGGAATATTGTTAGCGTCACTCTGGAAAACCAGTTTGCCATCCACGAACAACTGTGTTTTCCTGACACCATAATTATTATAGGTAGCCTCCATATTATCATTAGCCCATATTGCAAAGCCCACCTTTCCCCAGGCCGTAAAATGATTAGACAGATGGTGGGAAGTCATCGCGAAGACCTGATCTCCCGATCCCCCGTCAAAGGAGCCCTTCCCTGCCATGGGGCAAGCCATAAAACCATGAGCCAGCGGAGGGACATGATCCGTGACATGCTTGCCGATAAAAGACAAAGGATCATGCATATTCCAGGTCCGGGTATCGTGAATTTCGAAATGGAGATGAGGAGCCTCCGAAGCACCCGTATTACCACTCCAGGCGATAAAATCACCCTCTGCGACAGGCAGCTCGTAAGGTTTGAAAGTAAAGACCCCTGTGCTGCGCTGTTCCGCATACTGATGTTTGCGGACCATGGCCTGCAGACGGAACGAGAAGGCTTTCAAATGGCAATAGACACTTGTATAACCCTCCGGATGCTGGATATAGACAGCATTGCCATAGCCACCCACGCCGATGGAGATATGACTCACATAGCCATCCCCGACAGAATGGATGGCCTTGCCTACCACCTCTCCTGTTTTTACATCACAACCACCATGAAAATGATTAGGCCGCGGTTCAGCAAAATTTCCCGCCAGCTCAATCGGATAATGTACTGGAGAGCCATAAGAAACAGCTGCCAGCAAAAGACAAAATAAGAAATTCAATTCCGATAAACAAAATTAAAGCAAATCAGCAAGATCTCTGACAAACCTTCAAACTCATACCAAATCCTTCGACCGAATGAGTAAGAGCACCGATGCTGATCAAGTCGAAGCCCTGTTCGGCATATATCTTTCACTCTAAATGCCTGTTCTTACAGTAAGCACAGAGCACTCCCCTCTCATCTGTTTTTACTTCGATGGCACCTCCCAGCCACTCGGTGAAAGCCATCTCCTCCAGCAACTCACCATATCCGACAACTCTCCCCTCACGCACTTCAACATAAGCCCGGTGAAAAGTTTGTCCCTCTACTGTCACTTCATAAGCCGCATAGCGGTGAATATTCCGTTCCATCTGGCAGCCTACCGTACAGGAGCCAGCCGTCGCCGGTCCGCCGGCGAGACATTCACCGGCGCTTGCAACACAGGGTGAGACTGCGGTCCCCCGCCATTATCCGGTGGCTGCATCTGGGACTGCGAAGGCGGTGACTGCGGTGACTGTGGCGGAGAAGCACTATCTGTCCGTTGTGAACCACCGGGAGAAGCATTCTGAGGCTGGCCCGGAATCCGCTTCACGTGCATACGGACTAATTTGATATGCTGGATAAACATCAATTTCAGAGTGGTCACACTTGCATTCGGATCATCATTGTCAGGCAACAGGAAATACCCCTTGACCGACTTGATCCCCAGGCTGTCCCGGTCATCAATCTCAAGATTATAATGCTGAGTGTTCGTTATATGAATAAGAGAAGACCCAATACTATCATTCTTAAACTGAACGGCAAGCACCACCACACCATCACGCATGCCATCCTCAAAGATAAACTGAGCATCAAAGTCCAGGATAATATGATCACCAGCATGGAAAGAACTGTCTGCCGGTACCGAGAAAGTGGAATAATTAAAAGGTTCATCAGGAGAAAGGACAAGTGCCGGGTCCCCTCTCCATATATTCGCCGTATCCCCCTGTTCTCCCAATCCAAAGGCGTTGACCGACGAACCCTGGGCCTGGGCCTCATTCTGCAGCCGCTCCGTCAGGTCCTCATAGATACCATGGAGGAGTTCGGTGTGACGGGTGTAATAGACCAGGGACGAATCAAACTCAGCTTCCGTAACCTGATATTTCTTAAATACCGCCGCACGATAGACACTCGCATTCATAGCGGGACGATTACTCTGCTCCGCCATTGCCTGGGCAATATGATAATCATAAAGAATATTCTCCATCTTCCCTTTAGACAGATACCTGCCCGGCACAGAAGGTTTGCATCCTGTCAGAAACAACAGGACGGCAAGAACAAACAGATACGGGAAATTATGAATATGACGCAAACTCATAATGAACGGATTACTGTTCCTTTCCCCCTCTTTCATGGCCCTTCCCTGTTCCTTTCGGATCAGTCACAGAGCCCACCTTATCCTTCTTGCCAATAGTAGCCATATCCTTTCTACAAAACAAGAGGAGTCCGATCACCCCCGCAGTAATACAGGAGTCAGCGAAATTGAACACAGGAGAAAAGAAAACAAAGGAATGACCTCCCCAGAACGGGAAACTCTGCGGCCATGTACCCTGGATAATCGGGAAATAAAACATATCCACGACTTTACCCGTCAGGAAACTACCATACCCATGGCCGAAGGGAACAAGGCTGGAAATGGAAAAGGGAGTAGAATCATTGAAGATCAATCCATAGAACATCGAATCAAGGATATTGCCTGCTGCTCCAGCAAGAACCATGGACAAGAAAACGATATAACGAATGCGAGCCCCCCTCTTCAGTTCCTGATGGATGTACCACCCGATAATTCCTACAGCGATGATACGGAACAAAGAGAGAAAATATTTGTTCAAGAACGTCATTCCCCACGCCATACCATAGTTTTCGATAAAAACGATCTTGAACCAGTGTGTAATGTCAATCTGTTCACCCAGGCTCATGTGAGTCTTCACCAAGATCTTTATGATCTGGTCAATCCCCAGAACCGCAATGATGATGAGCACAGAGAGCCATCCCGAACTTATTTTCCGCTTCTTATCCGACTTTTGCAGCATGCTATTTTTACCTGAAAGCAGCAAAGAATTCATTGGAAAATTCTTGTGCCCATTAAAAAGTTTCTAACTATGAAGACACCCTACTCTCATCACTTCCAGAGGGCTGCACCCCTTTCAAAAAGGATGCAGTTCCCTAAAAAAGCAAGAGATTAATGGTTCTTATGTTTTTCCTTCGAGTCAACACTCAACGTAGCATGAGGAACCACCAGCAGGCGAGCCTTTGGAATCAACTTACCCGTAATACGGTCAATGCCATAGGTCTTGTTCTGGATGCGGACCAATGCAGCTTCCAGACCCTTGATAAATTTCTGCTGGCGCTGAGCCATATCTATAATTTCCTCTTTGCTCTGATTGATTGTGCCGTCTTCGAGGGCCTTATAAGTAGGAGAAGTATCAGCAACATCATTGCTATCAGCATTGTCCAGCTGACTCATCATCTCCTTATACTCCTGACGCGCCACAGCAAGTTTCTTATCGATGACTTGCCGGAATTCCTCCAGATCTTGATCTGAATAACGTACTTTTATTTCAGCCATAGCCTCAGAATTTTAAGTTATTTACCGATTATCTTTTTCAACTTTGATATTCAATTTAAAATCATCAAACTCCGTCTCCGTTCCGTCATTGTCAGCAATATTCAACTGATTGGCAAGCACCTGCTTCCTGATCATATCGCCGAACGAGCGGATAGCCTCATCCGTTTCAGGATGAGGGGCAACCGTAGCAATAATACGGTCCGTGATCTCCAGTCCAGTCTCCTTGCGCAGGTTCTGGATACGATTGATAAGTTCACGAGCCATACCCTCCTTCTTCAGTTCAGGAGTCAAGGTGACCTCCAGGGCAACCGTCAGATTGCCTTCATTGGCCACCAGCCATCCCGGTATATCCTCAGAGATAATGTCCACATCTGAAGTGTCCACCGTAACCGTCTGGCCGCTGACCTCAAAAGTCAGTTGCCCTTCCGTCTCCAGCAGAGCAATATCTTTCTGAGACAGCGTATTGATATAGGCAGCAATGGGTTTCATCAACTTCCCGAACTTCTTACCCATCACGCGGAAATTACATTTTGCTTTCTTGACCAGGACGCCCTGCTCACCGATAAACTCGATTTCCTTGACGTTCACCTCGTTCTTAATCAGATCAGAAACAGCGATGATATGCTTTTTCTGTTCATCATTGACCGCAGGAATCATCATCTTCGCCAAAGGCTGACGCACCCGGATATTCACTTTACGGCGCAAGGCCAGCACCATAGAAGTGATCTTCTGAGCGACAGACATACGAGCCTCCAGATCAGTATCGATCATCGTTTCATCCACGACAGGATATTCATCCAGATGCACACTGTCTTTCAAGCCGCCCAGGTCCTTATAGAGACGATCCGAGCAGAACGGAGCAAACGGCGCGAGTATCCTGGCAACGGTCATCAGACAGGCATAAAGGGTCTGATAGGCACTCAGCTTATCCTCACTCATCTCCTTGCCCCAGAAGCGCTTGCGGTTCAGCCGCACATACCAATTGCTCAGGTCATCATTCACGAAAGTATCTATCAACCGGCCTGCACGGGTAGGATCATAATCATCCAGTTCCGTTGCCACCCCCTTCACCAGCGTGTTCAGGCAAGAGAGTATCCAGCGGTCTATCTCCGGGCGCCTGCTGACCTCCAGTTGCTTTGCAGCAGGATCAAAATGATCCACATTGGCATACAGAGCAAAGAAAGAATACGTATTATACAAGGTTCCGAAGAACTTCCGTCTTACCTCTTCAACCCCTTTAGGGTCAAATTTCAGATTGTCCCACGGTTCACTGTTTGTCATCATATAAAAGCGGACGGCATCTGCGCCAAACTGATCGATCATCTCAAACGGATCAGTGACGTTGCCGACATGCTTGCTCATCTTATTCCCCTTGGCATCCAACACAAGTCCTGAACTGATCACATTCTTGAAAGCTACCTGCCCGAAGATCATGGTAGAGATGGCATGCAAGGTAAAGAACCAGCCACGAGTCTGGTCTACGCCCTCATTGATAAAATCTGCCGGATAGAAGGCAGGAGGAACAGGCGTCCCCTGATAAGTGCTATGGATCAGCTGCTGGCGATAGTCTGTCTCAGAAAGTCCCGTAGCCTTCACCCCCTCAGCATTCAGCGGATGCTCGAAAGGATAATGCTGCTGAGCATACGGCATGGAGCCGGAATCAAACCAGACATCTATCAGATCACTCTCCCTGTGCATGGGCTTGCCCGCATCGCTGACCAGGACGATATAGTCAATGTAAGGCCGATGGAGATCAATACGGTCATAATTCTCCTGGGAATAATCACCAGGAACGAACCCCCTGTCCTTCAACGGATTAGATTTCATGAAACCCGCCTTAACCGATTTTTCAATTTCCGTATATAATTCTTCCAGAGAACCTATACACTTCTCGTTCCGGTGCTCATCACGCCAGATCGGCAGCGGGGTGCCCCAGAAACGAGAGCGGGACAAATTCCAGTCATTCAGATTTTCCAGCCAGTTGCCAAAACGTCCTGTACCGGTAGACTCCGGTTGCCAATGGATGGTCTTGTTAAGGGCGACCATCTGCTTTTTCTTTGCCGTATCCTTGATAAACCAACTATCCAGCGGATAATAAAGGATCGGTTTATCTGTCCGCCAGCAATGAGGATAACTATGCACGCACTTTTCTATCTTAAAGGCCGTCCCCTCTTCCTTCATCTCCATACAGAGGATGATGTTCAGGTCCTCAGCTTTCTGAGAAGCCTTGACATCCCATACCCCATTGACCGTATAAACCGGGTTATACGCATTTTTCACCCAGTCCCCCTCATGGTGCCGGTAAGCATCCACATCCACACATTTCTCCACGAAATGGGAATCCAGATCCTTCAGTTCATAATATTTCCCCTGAAGGTCAACCATCGGGCGAGTCTCTTCCTTTTTGTTGACCAGATAGATTCCCGGAACGCCGGCATCCCTGGACACCTTAGCATCATCCGCACCGAAAGTCGGAGCAATATGCACGATGCCCGTACCGTCATCCGTTGTCACATAGTCACCCAGGATGACACGGAAAGCTCTGTCCGACATCTCAACAAAACGGTCCCGTCCGTCTTCCCCGACAAAGACTTTTTCCGGATGCTTTGCCCCATAGTCATTGACAAACTCAGGAGAATAATCCCCCATTTTCTCACATGGCCGGGTCCAAGGCATCAACTGGCGGTAGTGCACGCCTTCGAGGTCCACCCCTTTCATACGGCCGATCACCCTCCAGGGGCAAATCTTCTTCGTCTTATCAAAAGGAGGCAGCGGATCTTTCCCGCCCTTCACCTCCTGGTCAGCTTTCAGATAGGCAGTGATACGATTCTCACCCATGATGAGCGTCATCGGCTCCCCATTATAGAGATTATAAGTCTGGATAGCCACATAGTCGATCTTCGGACCTACGCAAAGAGCCACATTTGAGGGCAGTGTCCATGGCGTTGTCGTCCAGGCGATGAAATATGGTTTCCCCCATCCAGACCATTCCGGTTTCGGATCGGTGATCAGGAACTGTGCCGTCACCGTAGTGTCCTTCACGTCCCGGTAGCACCCCGGCTGGCTCAGTTCGTGCGAGCTCAATCCCGTGCCTGCTGCCGGGCTGTAAGGCTGGATAGTATATCCCTTATAAAGCAAGCCCTTATTATACAGTTGCTTCAACAGCCACCATAGGGTTTCAATGTACTTATTATCATAAGTGATATAAGGATGCTGCAGGTCAATGAAATAGCCCATCTTCTGAGTGAGAGAATCCCATTCTTCCGTAAATTTCATGACATTCTCACGACATTTACGGTTATAGTCCTCTACAGAAATATACTTGTCACTTTTCTGATTGTCGATGTCTTTCTTAGAAATGCCCAGTTCCTTTTCCACTCCGATCTCCACGGGAAGTCCATGGGTATCCCATCCTGCCTTCCGCGGCACCCGGAATCCCCTCATGGTCTTATAGCGGTTGATGGTATCCTTGATGGAACGCGCCAGGACATGGTGTATTCCAGGATGGCCGTTAGCAGAAGGAGGTCCTTCAAAGAAAACAAATTCAGGACACCCTTTTCGTTCATCTATCGAGCGATGGAAGATATTTTCTTTCTTCCACTCAGCTAACACATCTTTATTGATCTCTACAAGATTCAGGCCGTTATGCTCGGCAAATTTCTTAGCCATTATACAAATTCTTGTTTTATAACTTAATTCTTCAGGGTTGCAAAGATAACAAAAAAAAATGTCTTAACAGCAATACTCTTACAATTTTTCTATTTTCACGACATTCTGCTTTAAGTCAAGAATCCACCCTTTACAAACTCTCAGCTTCTTCCAGCCAGATACTGCTGGAGGCATCAGAAGGCATACGCCAGTCTCCACGAGGGCTCAGGCTCACGCTTCCCACTTTCGGTCCGTCCGGAAGGCAACTGCGCTTGAACTGCTGGGCAAAGAATCTGCGGAGGAAGACTTTAAGCCATTTCTTGATCGTCTCTTCATCGTAAGTGCCCCCCAATTCAGCCCCGGAGACAGTTTTACGCTCAGCCGTCTTCTCTTTGCTCCTCTGATCAATAAAGGCTTTCTTGGCCAGCAGGAAGATCTTTCCCGGGCGGAACCCATACCGGAGGAAGTAATACAGGAAGAAATCATGCAGTTCGTATGGACCTACCAGATCTTCCGTCTTCTGCTGGATCTGTCCGTTTTCGTCCGCAGGGATCAGTTCTGGAGAAATCGGAGTATTGATAATATCCAGCAATGCCGTCCTGCTGGTCTCATCAATAGGGCTGTCGGCGATATGTTCCAAAAGAAACTGTATCAAGGTTTTCGGGATACTCGCATTGACACCATACATGCTCATGTGGTCTCCATTATAGGTAGCCCAGCCCAGTGCCAGTTCGCTCAAATCACCCGTTCCGATGACCATACCCTCGAGTTGATTAGCCAGATCCATCAGGATCTGTGTCCTTTCCCGTGCCTGACAGTTTTCATAAGTAATGTCATGGATATTCGCATCATGTCCAATGTCCTGAAAATGCTGGGTCACAGCCTTGCTGATATTAATTTCACGGACAGAGACCCCCAGGCTCTTCATGAGGATGACCGCATTATGATGAGTACGATCCGTCGTACCGAACCCCGGCATGGTCACCCCTATAATTCCCTTACGGTCCAATCCGAGTTTATCGAAAGTTTTCACGCACACCAGAAGGGCCAGAGTGGAATCCAGTCCCCCACTGATGCCGACGATGACCGTCTTCACGTGAGTATGGACGATTCTCTTTGCAAGACCCAGCACCTGTATATTGATAATCTCTTCGCAAGAAGCATTTCTGTCTTTTTCCTTTGGAATAAAAGGATGCGGGTCCACGGTACGGTCCAGCACGAAATCCCGTTCCATATCAGGAGAAGCCGTAACAATATGATGAATAGACAAACCTGATTCCTGCATGGCATATTTCACATTACGCTGCGCATTCACATAAGTAGAATTACACCGTCGTTCCGTCTGGAGTTTTTCGATGTCAATCTGAGCAATCTCAAGTTGGCTGTTAAGGGAAAACCGTTCGGATTCAGCGAGCAAGTGGCCGTTTTCATAAATTATGGCATTTCCGCCATACACGACATCCTGTGTACTTTCACCAAAGCCGCAGGAGCTATAGATATAACCCGTCATGGTACGTGCACTCTGGTTAGAGAGAAGGCTCTTGAGATAAGCATGCTTACCACTCAGTTCATCGCTGGCGGAAAGGTTGAAGATCAGTTGGGCACCAGCCAGGGCAAGTCCATTGCTCGGTGGAGTAGGAGCCCATACATCCTCACAGATTTCAACGCCAAACGTAGCCCCTTTGGAAGTAGTAAATAACTGCAAGTCAGGAGTAATCAGTATTTTGTGTCCTGCAAAACGGATTTCCGTTGCCTTCACATCCTGTGCAGAAGCGAACCACCTTTTCTCATAGAACTCACTGTACTCAGGGAGATAGGTTTTAGGAACCAGTCCCAGGAGTTTGCCTTTCTGAATGACGGCTGCACAATTCAGCAGCAAGTCACCCACCACCACAGGAAGTCCCACAATAGCGATAATATCCAGTTGCCGGGTGACATTCAGCAACATCATCAGAGAATTCTCCGAAGCATCCAGGAGCAGTTGCTGGTGAAAGAGATCCTGGCAAGAATATCCCGTAATGGAAAGTTCCGGAAAGACGATGATCTCCACCCCCATTCCTTCAGCCTGAACGATGATACTTTCTATCTGCTGGGTGTTAAATCGCACATCGCCTACCTTTACAGAAGGGACAGCGCTTGCTACTTTGATGAAACCGTATTCCATAACCTTTAATTTTTTATTGACGCGAGAATATTGTTATTAGTTTAAGACCGCACATTTCCTGTCAGATGATGCCACTTTTCATATTGTCACCCCAGATGCCGGCCTTATTATTAGTTTCGATCCCGGCATCCCGGAAAGAGATACCAATATATTTATATTTAGTCAAATTAATAATGTAATCTCTGTTCTGCTCCTCAGTGTATGGTCACCTGAGTGGCGCCATATCCATATTCCTGAAAAGAAGCATCCTGATATGTACAATGCTTATACCGATAGTTGATCTCATGGATCAAGGCATGGCGGAGGACCCCCTCACCCTTACCATGAATGAAGACGATTTTCAGTCCTTTTCTGTTCATATTCTCATCCATTATTTTCCGGAAATAATCCAGTTGGTAATGGAGAATATCCACTGCTTCCATTCCGTCCGTCGTTTCCAGCAAAGCCGAAGAATGAAGATCCACGACCAGCGGATCATCCTTTTTCCTTGCACACTTATCCACAGCAGCTGTCACAGGCACCTGTGTCTGCGTCTCCTTATGGTAGAGTTCAGCCTTCAACTTTTTGGAATCCAGATGCAAGGGGTGGCTGATAACATCATTCTCGATGACCGGATAGAGCAATGCCTTCTGGTCAAAGAAATCATTTTCAGCGAATGACCCCTGTTTACAGAATTTCACGGCATCGATATGAAACTGAGCCTCCACCGGAGATTTCCACAAAAAAGGCTTGTCCTTCTTATAAGCAATGATCTGCAAAGCGATATGTCCCAACTGGCCGATCTCCATCAGGGAGTCCTTCTCGATGAAGAGTTTAGTATTCGGCTCCACCTCAGCCTGTTGCCTGAGCGTCCAGGCGTTCCCTTCAGCGTGAAGGTAAGCATAGCCGATGGTATAATTACTATCATTGACCAGATAGGTTTCAAACTGTGTGTCCGGCAGAGCCAGGACATCTCCCGGTAAAAAAGCCAGATAGACCGACAGCCGGTCACCTCCCTTCCTTTCCTCTGCAGGCTTGCGGAAAGTAACTTTTTGATCCGCAGGATCATTCTCCTGCTCTTCCTCCGCCTGCTCATCATCATCCGCATCGAGCATAGCCTTGATACTTTTCCGGTCATTTTTCAGTTCCGTCCGGGCATGGGCTTCCGCCTTTTCCTTGGCATCCATTTTTTCAGAAATCATTTTCCCCATACTGTAGTCATCAGTAGAGACGACCACTACATCATTAACGGGAGTGGGGATCTGAAATCCATCCTCATCCTCGACCAGTACGATGCCATTGCCCTGGAAGCCAGCCACCTTACCGCCGCCTGTCTCCGACAGGAACCTTACCTTGTCACCTATTTTCATATTATCTATCTATCTTTCTTACTTACTTACATTAATGATCACAAAATCCAAATTACTGCCGGACGGTCCATATCCATAGACCGACCCATCCCTAAGGAATCAGCAGGCAGGCATCACCATAGCTCAGGAACTTAAAGTCATGAGTCAAGGCATACCGGTATACTTTCTTCCAGTCACCATGCAGGAAAGCACTGACCAAAAGCAGCAACGTGCTCTCAGGCTGATGAAAATTGGTAACCAGCAATTTGACAAACTTATACGTATATCCCGGTGCGATGAAGAGAGCCGTACTTGAATGAAGGGCGTCCAGGCCATTCCGGTCCAGGTAAGCCAGGATATTCCTGACCGCCTGTTCCGGGGTGATGCCCTCTGCCAGGCCCCCATCCCTGCCGTTATCGTACGGGTCCCACTGATTCACGTGCAGGTCCTCCTCACTGGCATCAGGATGAGTCTGCAGATAAGCCCCCATATAATAGAGGCTCTCCAGCGTGCGGACAGAAGTGGTGCCGACAGCTATGCACCCGCAATGATGCTCCAGAAGACGTTCGAAGGTATGGCGGTGGACAACGATATATTCAGAATGCATCTCATGGCCTTCGATCTCCTCTGTTTTTACCGGTTTAAAAGTACCAGCCCCCACATGCAAGGTCACCTCATCACGGACAATGCCTTTGAGATCAATATCTTTCAGGACCTGATCCGTAAAATGAAGACCGGCAGTAGGTGCCGCCACACTCCCGTTAATTTTAGAATAGACCGTCTGATAGTCAATCTTGTCACTCTCCTCCGTAGAACGATTCAGATAAGGCGGGATAGGAAGTTCACCCACCTGTTCAAGAATATCAGCGAAGTTCACCTGATCAGCATCCCAGTCAAAATTGATCCAATAATTTGTTCCTCCCGTATGATCAGTCATTTTTTTCTGTTCCGCATTCAGTTCATCTCCCCTGAGCATGGTAGCCTTCAAAGAAAACTGATGTCCTTTGATTTCAAAATCCCGCACAAGAGAACCCTCTTTCCACTTCTTCATATTCCCCACCATACACAGCCAGGAGCAATGCCCGGTGGTCTGGAACATCCGTTCATAATCAGAAGGAACGGCAGGTTCCATGAGAAAGATCTCTATCAGCGCACCCGTCTCCTTACGAAAGTGCATACGCGCCTGGATAACCCTTGTATTATTGAAGACCATCAAGGCACCTTCAGGAAGATACCTGGTTATATGATAGAAAATATCCTCGCTCACCACCCCATGCTGGTAAAGGAGGAGTTTGGCATGATCCCGCTGGGGATTAGGATGTTCAGCTATTTTGTCATCAGGTAAGTCATAATTGAAATCAGCAATTCTAATGTGTTTAGTATCCATAAATTTATCTTTTAATAATTGGGTATAATCCCTCTGAAGAGAGCATATACCAATGTGAAAGCCAGTACGGTCATCACCACGTCTACATCACTGTAGTCGTAACCAGTTTTCGTGTATTGGGATGAAATATAATTCAGTTTTGGAGAAATCTTGTAGTACATTTTATGATAAAACAAATAGACCAGGAATCCTGTCAATGCACCGAAAGCCCAACCGGCGAGCACATCACTGGGATAATGCACACCCAGGTAGATTCTTGTCCATCCATTGAGCAAAGACCAGAAGACCAATGTAAAACTCAGCAGGCGGCTACGGACCAGGAGGCAGAAGAACACCGCCAGACCCATCGTATTGGCGGCATGAGCAGAGAAGAAACTGAACCCCTCGCCCCTATAGCCATGTACTACATCGACAGAATATTTCCATAGCGGATCATCAGACGGACGGCATCGCGCCACGAGAGGCTTGATGATGCCATTGTCTATACCATCGGTCAGCAACACACATAAAGCCACACATCCTACCACCAGCATGATCTGTGCCATTGTCTCATTGTTTTTCAACACAAGATAGAAAAGCACGATATACAAAGGAATCCATGTGAGCCCTGATGTGAGAGCCAAGACTAAACCATCCGCGAATTGCGATTGACTCCCATTGAAAAAATTGAATATAATTCTGTCTAATTCTAAGAATTCCAATTTATTTTTCTATTATGATCTTCAAGATTTCCGATCAGTGATTATCTTCTACTCCCATTATCTGCTGTCAGCCGACAGTGAACTAAATCCCTTCTATCTGGTTGGTCCGCAACCATCCCTCACGACCATCGGCAAGTTTAATGCCTCTCCATCGCTCCATGGTCGAATCCGTAATGTCCACCCGGGTCCCCTCATGGATGACAAAAGCCTCCCCACTATTCTTCGCCGGAGTTTTCTTCACGGAAATAGAAGGAGAGGTAACGATCGCTCCCGTACGGTGCAGAAGATCCGATTTCTGTTGAAAGGCAAAGAGGTTACATAGCAGGAAAACGACTACAGACACACACGCGCCATAGAATCCCACTTTCCGCAGTGCCAGACTTTTTCCGAAAAGATAGGCCAGGATAAGGATTAAAGCCAACAGCAGTGTGCCTATAGCGATATGTGCCCAGCGGTCCACACTGGTAAAACTCACCAGGTCCTTATACCAGGAGACGAAGAACACCTCGTTCTGAGGAATAATCTTATCAATAGTCTTACTCCGTGCAAAATCGAGATTAAACCGAATATCCTTGTCTCCCGGTTGAATCAGATGGGCCCTTTCATAAGCCAGAACAGCCTGGGGAATATTATCACTGCGATAATAAGCATTCCCCAGATTATAATACAAAGCCGCGCTGACCCCCTTTTTCAGGAGTTGCTGATAGTCCTTGATTGCCTGCTGGTAATTACCTTTCGTATATTCAGCATCCGCATCAGCTTTTGTAAGTGCCAAGACATTCTGGCCAAAGGCCAGCAAAAGCAAACAGAGGAAAAGGAATCGTAATTTCTTCATAATTTATCTGTTTACGGAATTTCTATTACCTTTTTTCATCACATCCTCTATATTCATGATCGCGGTCATTGCACTATCGAACGTCCGCTCCATATTCCCCTGCGGATCTCCCGGTGCATAACGTTCAAATTCACATTCATCCAAGGCTCCGACGAATTTTCTGATGGTTTCCTCATCCACCTGACAAGCGGCCAGATTATCCTGGATATTCTCACGGGTGAGCTGCTCCACAGGCATATTCAGTTTGTCACTGATATATCCCCATAAAGCCCTGAGCACTTCATCATAAAACTCAGCCTGCCGGCCTTTGATCATCAGCAGGCTGGCTCGTCTCAGTCTTCTCTTTGCGACCTTATTAGCTTTTTTACCCCTCATCTTCACCCTGTCAGCCATCTCAGCCGCGCGCTTTCTGAAGATGATCAACAATGCCGCAAAAGCAGCTATAAGCAAGAACAGGATCATCATATACCCTGTGCTTCCAAAGAAGAAATGATTAACCTGATGGAAGCTGCAACGGCCCAATTTGATCGGATGAATATCCTGGTCTTTCATATCCGAGAAATCAGTAACCCCAGACTCATTCCCGTCACCTTTTCCTACATTCAGCACAAACGGCTGGGTATGAATCGTTTTATAAGCATTGGCAGTCACGTCATAATAGGTCATCTTGACTGACGGAATAGTATATCTGCCCTGGTTACGGGGAACGGCTAGAAAGTCATACACCATATTTCCTTCCACCCCATTAGCCGTCAGTTTGGTTTTATCCGTCACCTTGGCATCGTAGGTGTCAAAACCTTTGGGGAAATTGACGACCGGCTGCTTCAGCAGTTTCAAGTTGCCCACTCCACCGATGACGACACGCAGGGTGATCGGCTCCCCCGCCTTAACTTCCTTCTTGTTGAGTTGGGCGGTAATATTAAACTTGCCCACCCCTCCGGAAAAGCCGGAAGGACTAGGTGGCAGTGGATCCACATGAATAGTCATCCCCGGGGCAATGATGCTCTTCTTCACATCCACATAATCGGATCCCCCATTAAAGAATGCTTCAAAAGGATCAACATTTCTATTTTCCTCTTCTACTATCCCTTTGAACATGATACTGGGTATTTTCAGATTACCCGTCATCTGAGGATACATGACATATTCACTCCACGTGACACAGCGATAAGGTCTGCCATTGATCTTCTCTATATGGAAAGTTTTCTGTTGCGGGAGTTGTACCTCCTGAGTATGAAATCCATTCAGATCCGGCATTTTCCCTTCCAGTTGGGTCAAGTTCACCGTCGTATAGACCTTATAAGTAAGGAGAACCGGTTCCTGTTCATGTACCCTTCGCTTACTTGCCGTCACCCTGATAAAGAGTTCATTACCCGTTATACGAGAACCTGCAGCACGCATACGAGGCGCACTCGCCGGACTGCCCTGCATATTCGGAGCCCCGCCATTAGCCTGGGCATGCCCGGATACATGGATATGGGCAGCCCCGGAAGCGATGCGCCTTCCATCTACCACAGCATGGGCTCCTGGAATAGTATAATGTCCTCCCCGTTCAGCGTAAAGGGTATAAGTATAAGTGATGGATGACGAGCTGCTTGTATGGCCGTTCACCATCGTAAAACTGGACTGAGAAGAAGAATACGGTCCAGCAACTACTTCGAGTCCTTCAGGAACATTACCACCACGGAACTCTGACACATCCTGAGTATTCACCGTATAAGCTATACGGAAGTTTTCCCCCACAGCTACATGTGAAGGAGCAGAGACAGACATTCTCTGTGCCCATAGCGGCATATAACCCACAACGAGGAACAGGCTTAGAAACAGATATGTATAGAAACGTTTCATATAATAATTATCCTTGAATTTCATCCGTTGAGACAGAAGAAGAGGTTCCCTTCCGTCTTCCGGACGACCTGTTATTTACCAGTCCTTATCCAATTGCTTTCTCCGAGGCTGTACCATGTCTTTCTGGAGCTTAGCCTTCGTAGCCTGCTCCTGCTGGACAGCCGCATTCAGAAGTTGCTCGGCATTCTGTTTGCTCATCTGAGGCTGATTGGGATTCTGTTGATTCTTGTTTTGATTTTTGTTCTGATTCTGTTTGTTCTGATTCTTCTGATTTTGCTTATTCTTATTGTTTTTATTCTTGTTCTTGTTCTTATTCTTGTTTTTGTTTTGATTCTTATTCTTTGGCTGATTCTTCAATAATTTCTGGCAGAGCGCAAGATTATAACGAGTCTGATCATCAGACGGATTATTTCTCAGAGCCTCTTCGTAGAACGGTATCGCCTGTCCATACTGCCGGTGGCTTTCGAAGATCACCCCCGAATTATGATAGCTCCATGATTTCCGGATCTTTCCCTTTTCCATCTGTCCAGACTTCATAAACTGTTGCACAGCGAGAGAGTCCTTATGCTGCATCATCAAGGCACACCCCAGATTATAGGCAGCCTGAGAATTATCTGCATTGGCTGCTATTGCTTTCCTGTACAGCGTTTCCGCAGCCGTCCATTTACGAGCATGATAAAGTTTGTTACCCTCACGGATAAAAGTTCTGTCCGCCTGAGGTTTCATATCAGGAACAGCCATCACCAGACAGAAGCCTGCCAGCAGCAGGACTGCACCCAGAATGATATATTTAGCATACGGTCTCATCATTTCTTCCTAAAGATTTTTACCTTTTTGAACAACGGATTTTTAGCTTCCGAGATACACACCTCAAGGATGAGAAGGATAAGGACGATCCATCCCACGACCTGGAATTGCTCATTATAAGCACTGTATATGACAGATTCCGAATCCCCATGCTGCAACTTCGAGAGGGCCGCATTGAGCTGATCCTCGACATTGGTTGTATTATCCACATGGATATAGGTACCATCACCAGCCTGGGCTATCTGCTGAGCGGTCTGCTCATTGAAGGCAGTCATCACCGTATTTCCACTCCGATCCTTCAAGTAAGAACCATTCCCCATAGGTATGGGAGCCCCCTTGCCAGTTCCTACGCCGAGCACAAACACATTAATCCCTGCCTTATGAGCAGCCTTGGCTGCAGCCTCGGCTCCACCTTCATGATCCTCAGCATCCGTGATCACGATAATAGCCTTACCCGACTGGTCATCCTCCTGCGAAAAACTATGCATGGCCAGATTGATAGCCTGTGCAATATCAGTTCCCTGAGTCTGGATCAATCCAGGTTCAATATCATTGAGAAACATCTTAGCCGAAACATAATCAGAGGTAATCGGTAACTGGACGTATGCTTCACCGGCAAAAACGATCAGTCCGATCTTATCATTATTAAACTTATCCACCAAGTTTTCGACCAGCATCTTGCTCCGCTCCAGACGGGACGGTTCCACATCCTGTGCCAGCATGGAATTGGATATATCCAGACAGATAATTGCCTGTATCCCTTTACGTTTTTCGTTGGACACCTTAGTGCCCATCTGAGGACGGGCAAGCATGACCACTACCAAAGCCAAGGCAGCTATCAAGAGCCAGAACTTCACGCCAGGGCGATACTTGGATACATCCGGCATCAAACCTTTCAGAAGGTCTTTGTCACCGAACTTCCGTAATTTACTGCGACGCTGATGCCACCCGACCAGACGGATAACAATCAGAACCGGGACAGCAATTAAAGCCCACAGATATATAGGATCCTCAAATCTAAACATTTCTGAATATTTCTAACATTTCTAACCATCTGATCAGGGTATGCGGCGGAACCACGTAATCCTGAGGAGAATTTCCAGGAGCAAGAAGCAGAGCGCAGCAAGAGCAAAGGGCTGGTAAGCATCATAACGTTTTGCGAAATGCTGCACATTCATCTTCGATTTTTCAAGTTGGTCTATATCATGATAAATTTTCCTCAATTGAGACGTATTCGTGGCACGATAGAAATTACCGCCTGTCGCACTTGCAATCGAGCGGAGAGTCTGCACATCCACTTCAGCCGGAAGGTTTACATACTGTGTCGTTCCCGCAATCTGCACCGGGTAAGGAGCCACCGTGTTCGTACCTACACCGATGGTATACACCCGGATACCCAGTCTCTTCGCGATCTGGGCGGCTGTCATGGGAGAGATGTCCCCCATATTATTAGAACCATCCGTCAGCAGAATCACCACTTTACTTTTTGCTTTTGAGTTCTGAAGACGAGAGATAGCACTTGCCAGTCCCATTCCCAGGGCCGTACCATCGTCGATCAGCCCTCTGGCAGCAATATCCGTACGTACATTATGGAGAAGGGCCAGCAGGCTGGCATGATCAGTAGTCATCGGGCACTGTGTGAAAGCCTCACCGGCAAAGATCGTCAACCCTATATTATCATTTGGACGACTGGCTATGAATTCTTCAGCTACCTCCTTGGCAGCCTCAATACGATTCGGCTTCAGGTCCTCTGCCAACATACTTGTAGAAACGTCCATACACATCATGATGTCTATCCCTTCTACGGTCTTATGATTCCAGGCATTATGTGTCTGAGGGCGAGCCAGGATGATCACTATCAACGCAAAAGTAATGCACCGGAGCAGCATAGGCAAGTGCATCAGCCTCATGCGCAAACTTTTAGGAGCATACTCGTAAGCACGGGTATCGCTCATTTTCATCGTAGGTTCACTCTTTTTCCTGTACAGAAAATACCATAGTATATAAGGTATCAGTAACAGGAGCAGCAGAAAATATCCTTTGTTTGCAAATTCCATATCTACTAAATTAGCTTCACCACCTGTACGATCACATAAACGAGAAGAATTATAGTGACCAGTCCCGTCACGGTGAGCGCAATCTTTATATTACGACGGGTATCACGAGTTTTCTGATCAGAAGCACTTAATGTCGGGGCCACCTTCTCCTCTGCCGGCACTTCATTCGTCTTCGTCTCATCTATAAACTTGATAGCGTTGACCAGATTCCTATCATTTTCATTAATAAAAGTTTCATATTTCGCAAATTTCACCAGGTCCGCTGTCTGAAAGAGCTCCGTCAGTTCACTGATCATCTCCTGATCTCCGGCCTGACGCAAACGTTCTATGATGTCCGAACTGGTCATCTCTTTCGCACGAAAGCCGAACCGGTTCTGAATATATTCCCTCAATGCATCCGTAAGCTGTGTATAATAAGCTTTCTCACCCTCCATATTCTCCACATGCTCATGCTTGATCTTCTGTATTTTACTCAGAGCCTTCTCGTGTGCCGGAACCCGTTTGATTATCCTGAAGTGGACCATAATCGGTTTGTTCTCCTTTAACCGCACATAGCAATAGAAGAAGAAGGCACAAAGCAGAAGCATCAGCATACTGCCCCAGAACACAGGACTCCAGTCCCTCCATTCAAAGATATTGCTCTGGACGTCTTTAGGAGGATAGAACTTATCAGGGTGCAAAGTATCCACAGGAACTGTCAGTACCTTCAGCGCCAGTTGGTTACCATGGTAATTTTTTCCATCCACTTTCACGTTCAAGGCAGGAATAGGATAAAGTTTCTGGTGAAAGGATGTCAGCGTATAAGTACGTTCTATTTGTACCCTCCCATTATCTAGGGACGTCGTATCACCGTCATTCCACGAAAGGACTTCCACCCCCGGAGTGATCATTTGAGATCTTTTGAATGCCGGCATATAAGCTTTCTGCCCCTTTCTCAAAGCCACCGTCAGATGTAAATTCGCCTGTTGGCCGATCAAGATCTGCATGGAGTCTATTTTCTGCTCCACCTGAACCTGTGACCAGACGGGCGATGCACACAGAACCGTGACGATTCCTATAACTATTTTTCTGATGAACTGATTCATTCTACAACATCTACTTGTTAAATCATCCGTCATGAACGTTGTTTGAAAAGGAGAAGCAACGACTTGGAAAAATCCTCATCTGTAGCAATACTCGTCCAGTCAACACGACTCTTTGCAAAGATCCCTTTCAGCCAATCTTCGCGTTCCAGCCAATAGCGGGTATGAGCCCGGCGGAGTTTTGCGGAGCCGGTGTCAATATACATCTCATGCCCCGTCTCTGCATCCTTCACTTTCATCATCCCCACATCCGGCAGACGTTTGGCACGCGGGTCATACACCTGTATAGCCACGACATCATGCTTATGGTTGGCGATTTTCAGAGCATGTCCCAAGGCACTCTCTTCCTGTCCTTCTACCCGGACGGTACGGTCACGGTCATAAAAATCACTGATCAGGAAAGCCGTACACCTTCTTCGCTGGACACGGGTAAGGTATTCCACGGCCTGGGCCACATCCGTTTTTTCACTCTGGGGATGGAAATCCAGCAATTCCCGGATAATCAGAAGGATATGCTTCCTTCCCTTTTTAGGCGGAATATACTTTTCAATGCGGTCACTGAAGAAGATCACCCCTATCTTGTCATTGTTCTGAATGGCGCTGAAAGCGAGTGTGGCTGCGATCTCCGTCTCCATATCACGCTTGGTCTGCCGGACTGTTCCGAAGTCAAGAGAACCGCTGACATCGACGAGCAGCATAACGGTCAGTTCCCGCTCCTCTTCGAAAACTTTAATGTAAGGCCGATGGAAACGAGCCGTCACGTTCCAGTCGATATCACGGACATCATCCCCGAACTGATATTCCCTTACCTCTGAGAAGGACATTCCCCTCCCCTTAAAGGCTGAATGATATTGCCCTGCAAAGATATTCTGACTCAGTCCGCGGGTCTTTATTTCTATCTTCCTTACTTTCTTTAAGATCTCTTGCGTATCCATATCTGATTAACCAAACAAATCTATCAGCAACGGAGTTTCCCCTTCCCTGCCTTTATTGATCAAGGTACTTCGACCTTATTGATAATTTTACTGACGATCTCTTCAGAAGTAACATTAGCCGCCTCAGCCTCATAGCTCAAGCCGATACGATGACGCATCACATCATGAACGACCGCACGTATATCTTCAGGAATCACATACCCCCGATGATGTATAAAGGCGTATGCCCGTCCAGCTTTGGCCAGGGCAATACTGGCACGGGGGCTCCCCCCGAAGTTGATCATATCCTTGAGTTCCGACATCCCATAACGTTCCGGATAACGGCTGGCGAACACGATTTCAGCAATATACTGTTCGATTTTTTCATCGATATAGACCTCATTTACGACCGCACGGGCCTTGAGGATCTCGTCAGCATTCACCACAGGAGAGACCACCGGCATACTTTCGGACAGATTTTCCCGGATAATCTGCTTCTCTTCATCCAGAGAAGGATAATCGATGACCACCTTAAGCATGAAACGGTCTACCTGTGCTTCTGGCAACTGATAGGTTCCTTCCTGCTCTATCGGATTCTGTGTGGCCATGACCATGAAAGGATCCGGCAACTTAAACGTCTGCTCCCCTATGGTCACCTGATGTTCCTGCATGGCTTCAAGCAAAGCACTCTGTACTTTCGCCGGAGCACGGTTAATCTCATCAGCCAAGACAAAGTTAGCAAACACAGGACCCTTTTTCACCTTAAAGCTTTCATCTTTCTGGGAATAAATCAGAGTACCAATGACGTCAGCAGGCAACAGATCAGGAGTAAACTGAATTCTGCTGTAGTGAGCATCAATCAACTGTGCCAGTGTCTTGATAGCCAATGTCTTAGCCAGTCCCGGGACACCTTCAAGGAGAATATGTCCATCACTCAGTAATCCGATGAGCAAAGAATTTATCAGATGTTTCTGCCCAACAATCACTTTATTCATGCCCATCGTCAAGTCCGTGACGAACCGGCTCTGCTGTTCTATCCGCTCATTCAGTTCACGGATATCTATCGATTCAGCCATAATGATCAGTTTTTTATGTTAATTCCAAAAATACACCGCAAAAATACTGAAATTCATAGAGAGGAGCGAAAACTTGTATGTAAAATATATTAAAAATACTTCTTAAAACCTATATTTTAAGAAACTTTTAAGGCGTTTGAGAAGACCACTTAAGAAAACCGTCCGTTGTAAAAGGCACAGTCTCCCTTACTTTATACAAAAAAACAGCCTAGAAAGAAAACAAGAAAGATAAGACACGATCTTCGTGCATTTTTTCAACAAAAAGAGTTGAGACAGACGTCCCAACTCTATTTTTTCCACAAATAATATAAGGAAATCAAGCCTTTGCTTCTGGTTCCGCGGTCTCCTTGGCAGGAGCAGCCTCACCCTCAGCAGGCTTTGCAGTCTCAGCCTCTTTTTGAGAAGCCTTAGCAGCCTCATCTGCAGCTTTTTTGGCCTCAGCATCAGCCTTTTCCTTAACGACGGCAGCCTTTTTATCTGCTACCTTCTTTGCGATGGTTTCATTCACCTTTTTCTCAGCTTCCAGAGCTTTAGACTTGGCATCATCCTTAGCCTTCATGCCACTATCATAAACAGCTTCCTTCTTCTGTTCCTTATCGGTTTTCCAAGCCTCAAAACGTTTTTGAGCCTCTGCTTCGTCAAAAGCACCTTTTTTCACGCCACCGCGCAGATGCTTCATCAAATAAACGCCTTCTCCCTTAAGGATATTACGGACGGTATCCGTAGGCTGTGCTCCAACCTCTACCCAGTAGAGTGCACGATCAAAATCCAAAGTTACGGTGGAAGGATCTGTGTTGGGATTAAACACCCCGATCTTTTCCGTAAACTTACCATTTCTCGGTGCTCTTGCATCAGCGATGACAATGCTGTAAACGGCATAAGCCTTATGACCGCCACGCTGTAATCTGATTCTTGTTGCCATTTTTACTTTAAAATTTTAATTAGGTTTGAATCTTGCCATTAACTCGTAATAGCGATTGCAAATGTACAAATAAAACTTGATTAAAATTTCCGAAGAAGGAGAAAAGCTCAAGGAGTTAATAAATATTAACCATTTTTCCCTTCACATCCAGTTTCCCTTTATCGATATGTTACGATAGGGTCATTCTCAGACATGAGCATCCTTCACACCGGGTCTTCATTACGATCATTTGCGAAAAGATCATCAGCAGCCTTTTCCTCATCGTTATCAAACCACGTAGAGAGTTTGTCATGAGCTTTTTTCTTAACCTCCTCCGGCACATCCCCCCACACCTTGTGAAGGACATAGAGGAGCACGGCGAGATCATCGCTCAACCCTGCAATCGGAATAGCATCCGGCACTACATCCAGCGGACTGATCAGATAGCCCAGTGCACCGATAATCATTGCTTTATCTTTCACCGGTACTTTTTTACTTTCCAACGTATAGAACAAGATCAAGGCAGCATATACCAACTTTGCGCCCGAGCGTTTTGCAATACGGGAAATCTTTTCAACAAATCCATGCTTTGTGAAGGCATCCTTATACTTCATAAAGTCAGGTAACTGTGGCATGTTCATGGTTCATAATTTAATACATCATTAATAAATCGATCGATCACCGGGTTAGACAAACGACGGAGCCGTATCCGGATCAAGAGACGGATCACTGCTCTGACGGTCAAAGCCAGCAAGACCCCTATGGCAAGAAAGACTAAGAAAGTCCAGTGCCCAAACGGGTAGCTCTGTTCAGGAATAGCAGAAAGGACGATAATCGGAAGGACGATCAAAGTACCGGCCACGGTAAGCTGGGTACGCTCGCTGCCCTTACTGTCCAGGACAGCCTGTTTGTCAAAGAGATAATCATCCAGCATCCTTCTGGTGACCTTATAGTTTTCCATTTGAGGAAACCGGTCGTCAGCACTAAAATCTTTGATCCGCTTGGTCACCCTGTGTTCAAAATCATCCAAATCCTGCTTGTCAAGCGTTTTCAACAGCATATACAATCTGCTTTAAGAATAAAAAAAGGAAGCAGTGTCCCTGTAAGCCGGGTTCCGTTGCACCTTACGATGCCATCTGCCATTTATCTAGGACTCCGGTCACCCGAAGCCTCAAGCATTCTACCCTCCGTAGGGATCCGGAGATCATCGGGCGGGCAGCCCTCAACCTACGGTATACATGAATTTGCAGTCCCCGGAAGACACAGCCTGACGATCACCCGCCAGCTGGTGGTCTCTTATACCACCTTCTCACCCTTACCTGAAAAGATCCAACGGATCGGACACATTTCAGGCGGTTATTTTCTTCTGTCAACACCTACTGTCACCAATAGCTTCTGTTTTCGGAAGCGGGGCGCCCTGCACTGCCCGGACTTTCCTCTCGCACCCTGAAGTGCCAGCGGCAGAACCGGAACACTGCTTTCCATTTTGCAAAGATATAATAAAAGTTGTGAGGAGACAACTTTTACGATCATTTTTTTTATGAGGAACAGGAAACCGCTGTTCTCCGTCTCCAAAATTACAAAAAGGCCCCAAACAGCAACAGGAAGAATATCCTGCGTTTTAAGAAATGTAAATCTATACCGGTACACATTTAAGAGCCGTTAATGTGTTAAATTTAAGTGTTAAAGTGGGATAAAGAAAACCGACATTTTGACACATAAAGCTATTTTGCGCTTATATTTGCAATCAAAATAAGACAGAAGTCAATATTGACTTGTCCATGAATATAATGGAAATCATTAAAATTTAAATAAGTAATTAACATGAAAAATTTAAGTAAAAATGTCATCGCAGGGCTTTGCCTGGCAGCCATTACCTTTGGCAGTGGAGCTTTTATCCAGGCAAATGCTGCCACATTAGCAGTTACTTCTGAACAACCGGTAGATTTGACCTATGCTGCTGCAAAGGCTGTACCAGCAGTAGTCCATATTACGTATGTCAAGAATTCCAAAATAGAAACCGTTGACGTACAAGGCAGTCCTTTCAGTTTTTTTGATGACCCGTTTGGATTCTTCGGAAATCCGAATGACGGCGATAACAATAATGGTGAGAAGCATAAGGAACATGTGCGAACTCCCAAGCAGGAAGCAAGCGGTTCTGGCGTTATCATCTCACCAGATGGATATATTGTGACCAACAACCATGTAGTGAGCGGAGCCGATGAGTTGACCGTTACCCTAAATGATAACCGGGAATTTTCCGCGCGGATCATCGGTACTGATCCTACAACAGATCTGGCATTGATCAAGATTAATGCCAAGAATCTTCCTACCCTTCCGATAGGAGACAGCAACAAACTCAAGGTTGGCGAGTGGGTACTTGCAGTAGGCAATCCATATAACCTGAGTTCTACGGTTACTGCAGGAATTGTCAGTGCCAAGGCACGGTCACTAGGTGGAGATGGCGACGGCCCGCAGATTTCAAGTTTTATCCAGACTGATGCAGCCATCAACCCAGGTAATTCTGGAGGAGCTCTGGTCAATACCAAGGGAGAACTGGTAGGCATCAACGCCATGCTGTACTCTCAGACCGGATCTTTCAGTGGTTACGGGTTTGCCATACCTACCAATATCATGACCAAAGTGGTAGACGATCTGAAGAAATATGGAAGTGTCCAGAGAGCCTGGCTCGGTATCAAGGGCGGTGATGTAATCAATTATATCAATGCACAGAAAGACCAGGGTAAGGATGTAGATCTCGGCACAAACCAAGGAGTGTATGTGGATGAAGTAGAAGACGGTGGTGCCGGAGAGGCTGCAGGCCTGCAGAAGGGAGACGTAATAACTGGCATTGACGGGCAGGATATTACAAAGATCTCTGAACTTCAACAAGCCATTAACGCAAAGAAACCAGGGGACAAGATCAGGATCACTTTCCTGCATCATAAACGTACGGTCAGTAAGACGGTAACCCTGAAAAATGCCCAGGGGACTACATCAGTGATCAAAGCAGAAGACCTGGATGTTTTAGGAGGAGAATTCCGTCCGATAACACCGTCTCAAAAGAAACAACTGAATATCAGCTATGGCATTGAAGTGACCAAGACGGAAAGAGGTGCCTTACAAAAAGTCGGTATTTCACGTGGTTTCATCATCCAGAAGGTAAATGATGAAGAGATGAAGACCATCGAAGATCTGCAAAAGGCCGTAAAGAGTGCTTCCACAAGTTCTGCACCAGTACTCTATGTGCAAGGAATCTGGCCTACCGGCAAGAAAGCTTATTTTGCAATTCCTCTGGAAAAAGAATAAACGGTAATTGAAACCGATCGCCTCCTGTATTTCCAAAGCAGAAGACTGATTGATGTTAAAACCAGATGATAGTAGGTATTCACGCAAAATACCTACTATTTTTTTTGCCTATACAGAAGAATTTCCGTATTTTTGCATCAGTTTCATGCAGGCACTATCCTGCAGAGCCGGAAAATCTTTTTCAGTCTCAAGTCATCTGCTTTGAGTCCTTTCACGGGATATGATGATTTACCCTTCTATTGCAACTTAACAAAGAACAGACCATTAGTTTTATCTTTTATACAGGCTTATATTTCAAAATGAAAAAAACAAAGACATTGTTATTAGGTTTGATTGCCCTCATCGCTTTCACCTCAAATGCATTCGGAAAGAACGTTATGCACCCAACCTATATCTTTGGTTTCTCTGCTTCCTTTAACGATTCAATCGTCTACTTTACGAACATCCAACGCATAGATTCTGCCTGGATCGGCACAAAGACTACTTTTCTTTTCGGCAGGGACAACTATTCTTATCAGTTGAAAAATTATCTATCCTCCATCGGTATGAACAATCGCACCTGTCTGGTAGAATTCGCAAAAACGAAGAAAGATATTGACAAGAAATATCAGAAACTGATGAAAAGATACATCCCCGACAAGAAAAAGGGGCAACTTCCAAGATTTGCCATCAAGCATCTTTCAGCTTCAGACTTCGAGTTTAAGGCTATGCAACCCACGGCAAATGAATTAGAGGAAGAACCGGCCGAAAAGCCCAAGCGGAAAAACCGGGAGAACCGGCCAGAAGGGCATTCCCGTCCAAATCAAAGAGGTGAAGGTGGTCCCTTCTCATCCGGTGGCCAACAGCCCCCAATGGGAGGGATGCAACAAACTCCTGGAGGCGGAGACCAGTGATCCATTCGGCGGAAGGTTTGTCAGAAGAGGGATAAATCATGGACATCATACATACTTTCAGCATTGCCGGATGGACGTTCAAGACCATATCAGAAAGGCAGAATGGGGACATTCTTAAACTTCTCCCTTCTTTCCTGCCTTTCCAGACAGAACCATCTGAAAAAGAACCGCTGTTTCTGTTAACCATAGACGATGACCTGCAACCCATCCCTTCTGCCTGCTGTGAGCACATCCGTGCCTTTGATTCCGGAAACGGGTACGTAATCGTAGACCGTCTTCACAACGGAGGCTACCAGTATCTCATCAAAGACCTTGAAGGCCATCCCTGTTGTCTACTGCTGACAAATAAAGACTTCACCAACAATAAATGTGCTTTATATGGAGGGATAAAAGGTCGGGCATTTGGTCTCAATGATGCCCTGATGCTTTGTTTTGCCTTCGCAGGAAGCAAGAAGAAAACCCTTCTTATTCATGCGTCAGTAGTGCGCAACGAGGGATACGGTTATGCTTTCATAGCCAAGAGTGGAACAGGAAAAAGCACGCATACGGCCTTATGGTTAAAGCATATCAAAGGCTGTGACCTGATGAACGATGATAATCCGGTGGTCAGAATCATCGAAGGACAGCCTTACATTTTCGGAAGTCCATGGAGCGG
This sequence comes from Segatella asaccharophila, assembly GCF_054687055.1. Classification (NCBI taxonomy): domain Bacteria; kingdom Pseudomonadati; phylum Bacteroidota; class Bacteroidia; order Bacteroidales; family Prevotellaceae; genus Segatella; species Segatella asaccharophila. The sequence goes on from NZ_BAACAN010000005.1 coordinate 130,531, forward strand.
AAAGACCCCTTGCTACCGGAATGTAAAGGCAAGACTTGGAGCCATTACCCATATCGAAAGGGCTAAGACGGACGAAATCCGGAAGTTGGCTCCTGTAAAAGCCTTTACGGCCGTCCTTCCATCCTGCTCTACCATGAAATGGGATAAGGATATTTATGATTCTATCTGTGATACCATAACCAGCATACTCCAGACCACCGGTATTTATCAATTACGATGCCTGCCGGACGAGGAGGCAGCCCGTATGGCTTATCACACTTTGAGAAGGATATGAGAAAAGAAGTCCCCAATGCCCTGCTGATTCCGGAAATTGCCAAGATGCTGGAAGAAGGCCACACGGTAACATTAGGCTTGAAAGGTTTCAGCATGCGCCCTTTCCTTGAAGACGGGCGTGATACAGTCCTCCTCACCCGCCCGGACCACGTCCGTAAAGGAGACACCGTCCTGGCAGAGATCACCCCCGGACAATATGTCCTCCATCGTATCATCAGGATCAAAAGACAGGAGGTAGTCCTCCGGGGAGACGGTAACATAGGTACAGAACGCTGCACCCTGCATGATATCAAAGGATTTGCGCAAGGGTTCTACCGCAAGGGAAGGAACAGGCCGGACAGGACAAATGGACTGAAATGGAAGTTGTATTCCAATATATGGTGTACCCTGTTTCCTGTCCGGAGATACGTTCTTGCCGTCTATCGCAGACTATGGATTCCCCTGTTCGGTCCCTTATAAATACTCCTAAAATTAATAAGAAGCAGATTATGCATACAAAAAAAGGATTTAAACTCCGTGATGTCTGCGGAGAATCTATCATTATCGCTGAAGGAAAAGAGAATATAGACTTCAATAATATCATCAGCATGAACGAGACCTCAGCTTATCTCTGGAAAGCTGTTGAAGGGAAGGAATTCTCTTCCGATGACCTGGCCCGGCTTCTCACTGACCACTATGAAGTAGATCTTGAAACCGCTTCACGTGATGCCAGTGAAGTGGCACGAAAATGGCTGAAAGCAGGCATTACAGAAGAATAACCGTAAGGCATTAGAATGCCTATCAAAACAGAACCGGTCATGGCAATCAATCTTTCCATGACCGGTTTTTTCATGCTCTATCTGTTTTTACGAATACAGAGAACTCAAAGTTTTTATTTGAGATGTTCGATGAACCACTCGGCTATTTGCCTTAAGAGATGATTGCGCGTATTACCACCATAGATACTATGGTTGCGATTCGTGTAGTAGTTCTCCTTAAAATCCTTATCCGCCTGAACCAGTGCCTCAGCATATTCAAAAGTGTTTTGAGGATGCACATTATCGTCAGCAGTGCCATGACAAATCAGGAGAGCGCCATGCAACTTACCAACTCTCTCAATGGGATTGACCGCATATCCTTCCGGGTTCTCCTCAGGAGTTCTCATATAACGTTCCGTATAAATCGTATCATAATATTTCCAATTGGTAGGCGGAGCAACTGCGACACCAGCCTTAAACACGGGGCGTCCCTCACTCATGCTCATCAAGGTATTGAATCCTCCGAAACTCCAGCCCCATATTCCTATCCGGCTTTTATCTACATAAGGCAGGCTCCCCAGATAAAGTGCCGTTTCTACCTGATCCTTGGATTCCAGATCTCCCAATTTCAGATAAGTACACTTCTCAAAGTCAGCACCTCGTCCTCCGGTTCCTCTCCCATCTACACACACCACGATGAATCCCTGTTGAGCAAGGTACATATCGAAAGCGCCCCCTTGGCCCATGCTCCCGGAAGACCAGGAATCCATAACCTCCTGAGCACCAGGACCGGAATACTGAAACATGACGACCGGATATTTCTTTGCAGGATCAAAACCTGCCGGTCTGACCATCCAGCCGTCCAGCCCGACTCCTTCAGAAGTCGTAAAAGAAAACGTATCTTTTTTCACCCAACCATACTCCTTGACTTTTGCCAGAAGGGCCTTATTATCTTCCAGGACACGAAGGACTTTGCCTTTGGAGTTTCGGACAGTATAAACGTATGGATGGTTATAATCACTCCAGACATTTATAAAATAATGGAAATCACCTGAGAAACTGGCAGAATTGACTCCATCCTGATCTGTCAGACGATGAACGTCTCCATCAGGAAGAGCGACATAGATCTGGCGGTCATGAGGATTCAAGACATCCGCCTGATAGTAAACACCCCCCGTCGACTCATCATAACCGTAAAGAGCCGTCACCTCATATTTCCCCTTTTCAACCTGACGGATTAATTTTCCATTCATATCATAGAGGTAGAGGTGCATGAAACCATCACGGTCACTGGGCACCACGATGGTCTGCTTGCCGATAAGTATAGCTCCCATAGCCTCTTCCTTAACATACTTAGGAACACTCTCCGTGAGAAGGTGGCGGCATACTCCAGAAAAAGGATTGACCCGATACAGTTGAAGGGTATCCTGATGACGATTCATGGTATAAGCGATCACGACATCCTTATCAGCAGAACATTTGACCCGGGGAATATAGCCGTCAGGGGCCAGGGGAAGAGATAATTTCTTCATCGTTTTTGCTGCCAGGCAATAACTCCACAGAGAAACAACGGCATTCTCCTGTCCAGCCTTAGGATATTTGTAAGTATAAGTCCCAGGATAATCAGCATATTCCTTTTTCTCCGGGTCCATACCTTTAAACAGTTGTAACGTATAGGTCTTTACCCGGCTTTCATCATACTTGATCCACACCAGGGAAGAACCATCAGCATTCCAGGTCATCGCCGTATTGAAACTGAACTCTTCCTCATTGACCCAGTCCGGTATACCATTGATGATATGGTTGAATTTTCCATCAACCGTAACCTGCACTTCATGATCACCATCCGTAATAAAAATATTATTATCCCGTACAAAAGCAATATGCTTATTGTCAGGAGACCAGATCGGGACCTGTTGAGAATTCCCTTCAGAGAGTTTTTTCAGCACCCCGCTTTTAATGTCATAGATAAAGAATTCAGCCTTGTAAGAACGCCGGTAAACACGCTTTGTCTTCGTACAGATCAGTAATTTCTTAGCATTTGGACTCAATATATAACTATCAAAATGGTCAATTGTGTCCCCCTTTGTCCTGGAGACATCAAATAGGACTGCCGTTTTCTTACCCGTTCTAAAGGCATACTTGATGATCCGTTTGCCATCCTGACTGATGCTGGCATACTGATCCGTGCCGGGGATGGGATTGATCCCATTAATTTTTTGAGCTGCGAAAGCATCAGAGGTTATCAATTTCAGATCCAACTGATTTGCAGCATTCATACTGGATGCCATAAGAACAACCACTAAAAAAGTCAACAATTTCCTCATGAGAACCTATCAATTATAGAATGACCTCATCGCCTTACCAAGAAAATCACTTACCTCATCTTGGAATAATCATTCATCTTCAATAAATCGAGAATCGTCAATTTGCGATGTTTTTTCATATAATGGTTGACGATTCGGACATAAGGGGTGTCATAAATACTTTTTTCTACCGCTTTGTTGGTAATCCACATCAGTTTGCCCATGTGAATATCACTATCCCACCGGGAACGACGGTCAGCATTTTTCAGCGGATACAAACTGAGAAGATAGAAACTGATACAATCAGGTACCACGTATGCACGTGTCATCGTTTTACGCTGGCTGAAAGGATAATTTTTCTTGTACAAAGGATAATTGATTCCGAGATATTTATCCAGGGATACTCCGACCGACTTGTCCCCGACCACCACACTTTGAGTCAAGGCCCCTATCTGAGAATAGAAAATCGGCTTGGGAATATCCGGGATCCAGTCCTCCAGATTATCAAATGCATTTTTCAACTCCTCATTGAGGTCGTCCATATTTGCATATTCAGTCTCTACATCAGCAATCATAGACTGGAGGGTAGAATCCTGAAAATAGATCAAGAACTTCTGACGCATATTAGGATCATAGATCTCTCCCAACTGCAACATTTTCTCAATGAGAGTCCTCGTTTCAATAGGGTAATCGGTATTCATCTGCTGGAGAGCAGAATAATCCCCCGTAGTAAAATACCGGCTCTCAAGGCGGTCATAGCGCTGAATCTCCAATTTGGGTTCAGACAAGTCATCATTGAACGGCTTCCATTTTAACTGGCAAGACGAACAGAGGAGTACGACCAATAATATATAGAAACCAATCTTCTTCACTAAATCTCAGATCCTTAATTATCAAGACAAAAGTACTAAAAAATATTATTATCGCCAAACAAAAAGCTAAAAAAATTAAAAATTTTAAGGTTTAAAGGTAAAATAGACAGGAAAAAAAACTATAATTATCAATTTTAATGAATCTAAGCATAAACAAAAAAAGGGCATCACCCGAAAGTGACACCCCACTCACTATTGTCATGAATCAACAAATTATTTCCATTACCCCAGAGATCTGAAGAAACAAAACCATTTTAAGCAATTTCGATCTTCCGGCAATTCTTCTTCTCTTCAGCTTTTAAGAACTTAGGCATTTCTATCTCCAGTACCCCGTCGTCTACCTTAGCGGAAATCTGCTCTTTGTTGACGTCATCCGGCAACACATAACTCTGTTCATAGTCACCGTATGAGAATTCACGGCGCAGATAGTGCTCTTTCTTGTCCTCATCCTTACTTTCATTTTTGGCTTCAATTCTGATAGCCAGATTACCTTCTTCATCTACATTGACCGAACAATGATCTTTTTTCAGACCAGGAACAGCGATGTCCATGGTATAAGCCTTTTCAGATTCCTTGACATTCACAGCTGGAGCTGTAGTGTTTACCATCGGAACCCAATCCGGATCGAAAAAGCGATCAAAAAAGTCTGGCATCAAATCTGAATGATCTTTACGTGCAAGTAACATAATGAATATCCTTTCTTTTTAAATCTTTTCTTCCGTGATCCCTCATTGGCTCCCCTCAGAAAATGCTCTTCAAGAAACGTTTTAATGACGGACCGTCAGAAAAGAGGTATAGTTTATATTTGTCAGCGGAATCCGCAGTTTTTACGGAAACGAGTTAAGCAACTTCGATTTTACGAACATTTTTCTTCTCTTCTGTCTTGGCCAGTTTCGGTAACTCTATCTCAAGTACACCCTCATTCACCTTAGCAGAGATATGTTCCTTATCCACATTTTCCGGCAGAGAATAACTCTGTTCATAGTCTCCATAAGAGAACTCACGACGCAGATAGTGCTCTTTCTTGTTTTCGTCTTTATTTTCTTTCTTTGATTCAATCTTAATATCCAGATTGCCCTCTTTATCGACGTTGATCATACACTCCTCTTTCTTCAATCCTGGAACAGCTATATCCATGATATAAGCTTTTTCATTTTCCTTAATGTTGACGGCAGGAGCTGTGGTATTTAACATTGGAACCAAGTCTGTGTCAAAAAAGTTATCAAAGAAATTGGACATTAAATCTGATTTATTTCTACGAGCAAGTAACATAATGAATACCTCCGATTATTTTTTAATTATTGTCTAACTATTTTCAGAATTCTCTTGTCCTGCAGGATTTAAAAACTCTCCGGAGCTCTTCAGGTCTTTCGAGCCTCCAAACTCCAATAGGCTATTTGCAATATCCATGCCCGCGGAAGGAACAAGTCAATTTGTCAGCAGCGTGTGACTTTATGGCACTATCGATCTGAAAAATGATTATTCAAGGTACAATTTGTCCGATTCATAAAAAGAAAATAAGGGATCCTGCCTTACAGATATGGCAAGATCCCTTATTTCAGGTATTCGTCTATACTATTTTTATTTGTCAGCGTCCGTATCAGCCGACTTACGGGTAGATTTGTGAAGAGTACGTTTGCGCTTCGGTTTCTCCTCTTTAGAAGGAGTTTCAGATTTAATTCCGGCAAGTTCCGGATCGATCAGGATACGGCCACAGTATTCACAAACGATAATTTTCTTGTGCATCTTAATATCCAGTTGATGCTGTGGAGGTATTTTATTAAAGCAACCACCACAGGCATCACGCTGCACCGTCACGATGCCCAGTCCATTGCGGGCACCCTTACGGATACGAAGGAAACTGGTAAGCAGGCGAGGCTCTATCTTCTTCTCCAATTCAGACGCCTTCTCTTTCAGTTTCTCCTCCTCAACACGCGTCTCTTCCATGATCTCATCGAGTTCGTTCTTTTTATCGTCAAGGTCTTTTTTCTTATCCTCCAGCATCTGTTGCGTCTTTGCCAGGTCGTTGCTCTTTTCCTCAATAGTCACCTGAGCTTCCTTGATTTTCTTATCACAGAGTTGGATCTCAAGCGTCTGGAATTCGATCTCCTTGCTTAAAGTATCATACTCACGGTTATTGGAAACATCATCGAGTTGCTTTTTATAACGCTCAACACTAGATTGGGCATCTGTGATTTCACCCTTTTTCTTCGTGACTGCACTTTGAAACTCATCGATGCTCTTCTGTATATTTTCCAGGCGTGTATTCAAGCCGACGATTTCATCTTCCAAGTCCTTCACTTCCAAAGGAAGTTCACCTCTTAATTCTCGCTTCTCGTCAACGGCTGACAAGGTTGTCTGCAACTGATATAAAGTTTTCAGTTTCTCTTCAACTGTCAAATCCGTAGGATCTTTCTTTGCCATAATCTTATGATTTAATGATTTACAATTTACTTATTAAGAAAAATATAATATGGGATTCGTATTGATTTCAGACAGGCAGCACCGTACGCCCGGGCAGTTGTCCTCGATGATTTTCCGGAAGATTTCTTTCGTATACTGTTCACTCTGGTAGTGTCCGATCACACAGATCTGTATCTGCTGATCATGCCCGAAGAACTCATGATAATGCATCTCACCGGTAATAAAAGCATCCGCACCAGCCACGATGGCATGATCAAGCAGGAAACTCCCGGCACCGCCACAAAGGGCAACTTTTCGGATTTCCCTTCTCAAGAGTTGGTTGCTTTGGACACATTCCACCGCGAAGCGCTGATGGAGCATCTGTATCAAATCATCGGCTGCCAGAGGTTCAGGGAATTCACCGATAATTCCTTCACCACCATACCGTTTCCCGGAGACCTGCTGTCCACTCTGAGAGCTGCAATGAACCTCGACCACCTGCTTTTTCCCTATCAACCGAACCTTCTGAAGGCCGAGTTTTTCTGCGATTTTATAGTTGACTCCACCCTCTACCGCATCCATATTAGTATGCATGGATACCACTGTAACATGATGTTCGAGGGCCTTCCATACCGTCCGCTGAACAGCATCTTCACAGGTTACCCTGCGCAACTTATGAAAGATCAGAGGATGATGGCTCACGATCAGATTACAATTCTTTTTCATCGCCTCGTCAATAATCTCCTCTGTAACGTCCAGACACAATAAAGCCCCTGAGACTTCCACCTCTGTTAATCCTACCTGCAAGCCGGCATTGTCATAGTCTTCCTGCATAGGCAGAGGCGCAAATTGTTCAAGGGCATCAATCACCTCCTGTATTTTCACGCTATACCGCTTTCTTAATTTTAGCTTACAAAGGTACTGATTTTCTTTGAAAACAAACAGGACCAGGAGTGTGTTTAACGATTTTTATCTATCCTTTTCTCCTTTCATCATTTTCGTGGCCAAACAAACTCAAAATCGGTTCAAATAATACTATTATTTTTTTAACGATAAGAATCATAGTCCCTGATTCTCACGACCATAGTCAATTATGTCCGATATGGTGCATATTGCTCCTCCATAACTATACCGCCCGGAAGCAGGCGTCAAAGGACTTTAAAAATCCGGGCAGGAGACTCTTTACTCCTGCCCGGATCCGTATTGCAAATTTTCTGATCAAACCGGCATCGAAGCACGGCCGAAATTGTATTTCTCCATTAATTCCACACAGACATGATACAAGAAATCCTTTAAATTTTTCATTAACTTTTTCATTTTCAATTCCTTTCTCTTTTCATTAAACAATGTCAGATGCAACATCACATCCGATTATCCCTAATCTTTTTACTTCTACTTCTCAACCCGTCACGAGTTGAAAACTAATGCAAAGATAACTGTTCCCAGGCCAGAATCCACCAGTTATCTCCATGAAAGGGAAAAAACAGAGTTTTATTTGACTTAAATCAAAACTTACCGCAAACGAGGAGCTATCTCACCTCTACCTATTATAAAACTTTTTCCTCCCGCATCATTCTTTTTCTACAGGAAAGAGAGGGAACACAAAACTTTTGATTACCTTTGTAAAATTTCCTATTCGAAATGAAAGCATGAACAAGATTATCCACCAGAACAAACATTATTATCTTCCGGCTGAATGGGCTTCGCAAAGCGGTATCCAGTTGACCTGGCCACATGAACGGACAGACTGGAGCCCCTATCTCACCGAAATAACAGAGACATTTATCCAACTGGCCCGTCTTATTGCAGAAGAAGAAAAAGTACTGATTGTCACCCCTCATAAAAAAGCAGTCAGACAACTGCTGACCGGAAAACTCAGACCTGAATTATCCGGCAATCTCCTTTTTTATTCCTGTGATACCAATGATACCTGGGCCCGCGACCATGCATTCCTCACCTTGATTGCCAGAGACGAAGTGCCGCAAGGAAGAAATGACCCAACAGCCATAAAAGACAGTCCCATTCAGGATAGAGACCATTCACAAAAAGAAGATAAACCGGGGATCCTCCTTGATTTCCATTTTAACGGATGGGGAGAGAAATATCCTTCCGACCTAGATAACAGGATCAATCGTGAGCTCTATGAACAGGGAGCGCTGAATGGAATCAAGGAAGATCATGAAAACTTTGTACTGGAAGGCGGAAGCATTGAAAGCGACGGGAGAGGCACGATTTTCACGACGAGCCACTGTCTGATGGCTCCCCACAGAAATCAACCCCTTACCCAAGAAGAGATTACTACAAAGCTCCGGTCCTATCTTCACGCCCGCCGCATCATCTGGCTCGACCATGGTCTTTTAGAAGGTGATGATACCGATGGTCATATTGACACGATCGTGAGAACTGCCCCAAACGACACCTTATTATATATGGGATGCCAGGATAAACAAGATCCACAATATGAAGACTTCAAAGCCCTGGAACGACAGCTCCAGACTCTGGAAACCCTGGATGGACGGCCTTACCGATTAAGGGAACTGCCCATGCCGGATGCCCTCTATGACAAAGGAGAACGCCTGCCGGCCACGTATGCTAATTTTGTGATCACCAACAGCTCCATTCTCTACCCCACCTACAACCAACCAGAAAAGGATTCCCTGGCAGGAGAAATACTGTCCGGCGCATTCCCTGGCCGGAAGATTACAGGCATAGATGCACAAACGGCTATCCGTCAGCATGGATCTTTACACTGTCTGACCATGCAATATCCCGAGGGGATCATCAGGAGTAAGGTCCAAAAACAAGAATAAAAAGCAAAAACGATGAAGAAAAAAGAAATCAGGATCGGAATTCTCCAGCAACATAACATTTCCGACCGCAGCAATAATATCAAGCGACTGGCAAAAGGCATTGAAGACCTTTCCCGCCGCGGTGCACAACTCATCATCTTCCAAGAACTACAGAACAGCCTTTATTTCTGCCAGACGGAAGACGTAAAGAATTTTGACCTTGCTGAACCGATCCCTGGCCCATCGACGAATCTATTCGGACAACTTGCCAGACAGTTTGGGGTAGTCCTCGTCACTTCCCTTTTCGAACGGCGGACAGCTGGGATCTATCACAACACAGCCGTCGTCATTGAAAGAGATGGGACGATCGCCGGAAGATACCGCAAAATGCATATCCCCGATGATCCAGCCTACTATGAAAAATTCTATTTTACCCCTGGGGACCTGGGATTTCACCCCATTGACACCTCCTTAGGCAGACTGGGGGTAATGGTCTGCTGGGATCAATGGTATCCTGAAGCTGCCCGACTCATGGCCCTTCAAGGAGCCGATATTCTCATTTATCCGACAGCAATCGGTTACGAGTTGACCGATCCGAAAGAGGAGCAGCAGCGACAGCGTGAAGCCTGGACAACCATACAGCGCAGCCATGCCATAGCCAACGGGATACCCGTAGTGGCTGTCAACCGAGTGGGATTTGAGCCTGATCCCAGCGGGCAGACCAACGGTATCCAATTCTGGGGATCAAGTTTTGTAGCCGGTCCTCAAGGAGAACTGTTCTATCAGGCCAGTGACACAGAGGAAGATAGCCTTGTCCTGGACATAGATCTTGCCCACAGCGAACAAGTCCGCCGCTGGTGGCCTTTTCTCAGAGACCGCCGGACTGACCAGTATGGGGATCTTACCCGAAGATTTATCGATCCTGCTCCTCAGCAGCAGGATCGTCTCTCATTTTCCAATGATACTTCCGGCCACGACATTGGCCACCATAGTACGTAAACGGATGACATTCGTTTTATCCACCGGATGTACGGCATTAGTCAACAGGATGATAGCCAGGTCATTATCAGGATCAATCACGATAGCAGTTCCTGTATAACCCGAATGGCAATAAGTATCTTTACTAAGCAAGTCCCCTTCAGGAGAGGAGTAAGGAGAAGAATTATCCCAACCCATTGTCCTGCCGAAAGCTTCAAATCCTTTAGGAACGGTAGTCATCATTTTCACGGTAAGGGGGTGCAGGATCCGGTGTCCGTTCCAACTTCCCCCATTCATAAGGGCCGCACAGAGCACTGCCACATCATCAGCTGAGGTAAACACCCCGGCATTACCTGAGATGCCACCGTTCATCACCCGTGCCAGCGGATCGTGCACCTGTCCTAAAAGGACGCTCCCGTCGGGTTGCTTTTCCGTGGGTGCTATAGGGGTAATCCCCTCTGCCTCTCCATTCTTGATCCATCGGGGCAAATCGGTATGCACCCATTTTCCTTTATGATCTTGTTTACAGGGCAGATAGTCGGTATGGTCCATCCGCAGAGGGATAAAAATGTTCTGTGCGGCAAAGTTGCGCAGACTCTGGTGGGAGATATTCTCTATGACATGCTGCAAAGTAATGTAGTTCAGACAACTGTACTGAAAACCGGTCTCAGGACGGAAATCCCGCTTACAGGTAGAAATATATTCCATCAATTTTTCAGGATTAGGTGATCCATACTTTTCCTTCAACTCCTGGACAGGAGCATAGGGCGGCAGGCCAGAGGTATGAGTCAGGAGGTCAACTATCCGAATGGTGACGCTATCCTTGCCATCCCTCCAACTCTGAAAACCAGGGATATATCGGTCCACAGGATCAGACGGGCGTAACTTCCCTCTCTCTATGAGAGCCATTACACAGACGGCAGTAGACATACACTTACTACACGAAGCCATGTCAAACACCGTATTTGTGGTCATAGGACGCTGGAAAGGATAAACCTGCCGGTTACCATAAGCCTTCAGGTAAGCCATCTTACCATGGCGGACAACAGCCAGGACAGCACCGGGAATACGCCCTTCTTTGATCGCTCCCTCTATAAGAGGATCAACGTACGATAATTGACTGCCATCCAGCCCGACCTCTCCGGGTGCTACTCTTTGCAACGGTTGTGCCGAAACACCCAGAACAGCAACGGCAAAAAGTGATAGCAGAAAGAAACGTGTGTGTACCATAATTATTTCCTATTTTAAATTGCTTTTTCATTCTTTTCCCCTTTACCTTTTATCAGAAAACACATGCCGATAAATGTAAACAAGGCATTAAAAATCAGAATCTCATAACTGAAATGGTAACCATTGAACCACCTTTCGGAGTTCATATCCAGAATAAGGCAGAGGAAAGGGGCTATTAAAGCAGCCAATGGAACCCATTTATCACGAACAGGCTTCTTGACAAGAATACCAAAGGCAAACATGCCAAGAATCGGCCCGTAGGTATAACTTGCCAGGATATAGACCGCATCAATGACACTCGTATTATTCAGAATATTAAAGATGAGGATCGTCAGCACCATCAGCAAAGCCATTCCGATATGCACCCTGCCCCGGATATGAGAAACCTGCTTTTCACTCCTGTCTTTGATCCCGAGAATATCGACAGTAAAAGAAGTTGTCAATGCCGTCAAGGCCGATCCCGCAGCATTATAGGCTGAAGCCACAAAACCGATAATAAAGAGAACACCAACGATAACCGGAAGATACCCTCCTGTAGCGATGACAGGAAAGATCTTGTCACCGGTAGCCGTAATACCATGAGCAGCAGCAAAAATATAAAGCAACACGCCAAGTACCAAGAATGTTGCCACGACGACAAACTGTAACAGAATACTGATGATCATATTCTTCTGAGATTCATGATAATTGCGACAACTCAAGTTGCGCTGCATCATATCCTGATCAAGGCCGTTCATTGCCACCATTGTAAAGATACCGGCAAAAAACTGTTTAAAGAAGTATTCCTTATCATTGACATCATTAAAAAAGAACACCTTGCTATAAGAACTGTGATCAATGGCCCTGACCATCCCGCCAAAAGAAAAATCCATATCATGAGCAATGAAGTAGATACAAAGTCCTACGGAAACAATCAGACACAGTGTCTTCAACGAATCTGTCCAGATGATAGACTTCACCCCTCCTCGGAACGTATAGAGCCATACCAGACCTACTGACAACACCACGTTCACCCAAAAAGGGATACCCAACGGACCAAAGGCAAGCAGTTGCAAGGTTATACATACCAGGAACAAGCGGACGGCAGCTCCTAACATCTTGGAAATAAAGAAGAACCATGCTCCCGTATGATAAGAAGCCATTCCGAAACGATCACTCAGGTATTGATAGATGGACGTGAGATGCATCCGATAAAACAGTGGCGTCAGCACGAAGGCAATTATCAACTGTCCAACGATAAAGCCCATGACAAGCTGCAAATAGCCAAAACCGCTGACATCTACCATTCCCGGTACAGACACGAATGTGACACCGGAAATACTGGCCCCGATCATGGCGAAGGCTACCATATACCATTTCGACTGGCGGTTGCCGGTAAAGAAACCTGCATTGTCGGCTTTATGCCCCGCAAAATAGGAAATCGTGAAAAGTACGACAAAATAGGCAATAACAGTAATAAGAATAATTGTAGGAGACATATCTTTTAATATTAAAGGCCGGATAATTGTTTATACATTATTTATCATCATATAATAAATACTTTGCTCTTTGTTTCTTGAACTTTTCCACGTCACCTTTCCAGCATGCCTTGATCTCTTTTGCCGTTTTTCCATCCTCAATCATCTTGCGGACATATCCCACACCGATAAGATTCTCGAAAAAGGGAGTAAAGAAACGATCTCCTATTCCCATCCGATGATAAGCATCAATGACATAGCTCAAGTCTAGTCCGCTCTTCCAAATCTCAGAATCAGTGCTATGACTCAAATCCACACCGTAACACTTCTGGTTAAGTAAAGGCGGATGCTTGGCCCCGGGCCTGCTGCGGGGCGTAAAAGTAAAAGTACACCCTTTCATATCCGGATGTCCATAAACCTGAAAAGGCAAATCTGTGCCCCGTCCTAAGCTGACAACTGTTCCTTCAAAATAACACATGGAAGGATAAAGATACACCGATTTCATGTTTGGAAGATTAGGTGACGGTGAGACGGTGAGACGGTATTTCGTCCGATGAGTATAATTCCTGCACGGGATCACCCGTAAAGGACAGATGCGTTTGTCTTTCAGCCATCCCTCCCCATTCATCATCCGGGCCAATTCCCCTAAAGTCATTCCATAAACAACAGGAATAGGGAGAACTCCAACACCCGATTTATATTTCATGTCGAGTATCGGGCCGTCAACATAGAAGCCATTGGGATTGGCACGATCAAGGATCAGGAGCGGCATCTTCAACTCCGCACAAACATTCATCAGTTTGTAGAGACTAATATAATAGGTGTAAAACCGAAGACCTACATCCTGAATATCCACCACCAGTATATCAGCACGTTTCCGTAAATATTCCTCCATACTGGTACTATCACTGCTATTATAGAGAGAACGGATAGGAACACCAGTTAACTTGTCCACGCTATTATTTACCGCTTCTCCTGCATCAGCATCCCCACGGAACCCATGCTCTGGAGAAAGGATACAAGTTACCTTAAAATGATTTTCCATCAGAAGGTCCAGAACATGTTTGCCTTTCACCCTGCCGGTACGATTGGAAAAAAGGGCTATCCGCCGCCCCCTGAGCATAGGAAAATAATCAGAAGTCTGTTCATCCCCATTAATCACCCTATCCATTCCTGTATGATGCGCCATACAGGAAGTCACGCTAAGAAAAAAGAAAATTAAAGTCAAGAACTGATTTTTCATCTCTATTCGATTTAGATCTGGTACAAAGATAGTGAAAATTTATAATCTAACAACACTTTTCCTTTTTTACTAAGTTTTGTATTTATTAATTAACGCCCTTTTCATCCCATTAAACAACTCAATCATAATATGCTTCATCATTGTCAAAGTGTTAAGACAGAAAATAAGAAATAAAAGATTCACTTAAACCCTCCTACTGCTACTTTGAGTCTTTTTTATTTTAGCACAAAGATACAAATTATAAAATTTCCCTATCAATAATTTAAAATTAAAAATAAATAAATCACAAACAGTTACTGTTTAGTTATTATTAATTCTATTTAGTTACATATTCAAACATACGCTCAATCTTTATCCGTCAAACTGTTATCCATTGCGCAATAATAATAACAAAAAGATATAATTATGTCCATTATTTAAATAAAAAGTTATACTTTTGCAAACATATATATCATAAAGGAATATAATGCACAATAAATCTATCATCTTCAAAATAGTATGGTAATACGTTTCATATTAGGAATTTAAAATTTATTTGTATGAAAAAATGTTATTCTCTACCACTTTTATTCTGTTTTTTATTTGGATTGCCAATAAAGGCTTTAACCCATCTTCCATCAGAAAACATCAATGAGATTTTACAACAAGACAAAGGGAATGAAAAACGTATTTCAGGATCCATTGTCGACAAGTCTGGGGAACCAGTGATCGGAGCCAGTGTCAGAGTTGCAGGCACCCATATAGGTGCCGTTACCAACGTAGACGGCCAATTTTTTCTGGACGTACCCCCAGGAAGCAAGTTGGATGTTTCCTATTTAGGTTATATTCAGAAAGAGATAAAAATAACGGATGCACAAAATTACAAAATTGTACTCGAAGAAAATTCACATTCATTAAATGAGGTGGTAGTAACTGCAATGGGAATCAAGAAAGACCGGAAAGCATTAGGCTACTCCGTTTCAAATTTGAATTCTTCCGAATTATTAAAGAACAAGTCGACAAATGTCATCAATTCCCTTGACGGCAAGATTCCCGGATTAAACATTACTCAGTCAGGAGGTTCTGCAGGTGCCGGAGCAAACATAGTAATTCGTGGTGGTAATTCTGCCAGCGAGACACGGGATAACCAACCACTCTTTGTCGTGGACGGGATCATTTACGATAACTCCACGGTAAACAGTGGAAACTCCAACACGGATGGTGTCAGCAAGACTTCTACTACCTTCAGTAACCGTATCATGGATATTAATCCAGAGGACATCGAGAACGTATCTGTTCTGAAAGGTGCAGCAGCAGCAGCGCTATATGGTTCCAGGGCCGGAAACGGAGTGATCATCATTACTACAAAAAAGGGGAAAGAAGGTTCCATACGCATAAATGTTGACAGTAAATATACTTATTCATGGGCAAACCGTCTGCCGGACATCCAGAAAGTATACGGCCGAGGTTATTATAATGAAGCCGGTACATTCAGTGATTATACGACTCAGTCCTGGGGAAAGACCATAAACGGGAAAGCGTATGATAACTTAGGTGACTTTTTCCAAGGTGGCAATATTTTTGACAATAGTGTAAGTGTTTCTGGAGGAGGCAAGACCAATTCGTTCTATCTTTCCGGATCTAATTATAATCAGACGGGGATTGTCCCGACGACGAATTTTGGCAAAACAACCTTTCGGTTCAACGGAGAACAGCGATACGGAGATTTCCTCAAGGTTGGAGCGGGGATAGCTTATTCCCAAGCAAACACGAAAAAGACCCTTACCTCAGGAGGACTTTATGGACAAGGAGGAAATGGGGTGTTGCAAGCTGTCTATGGGTGGTCTCCAAGTGATAACATGAAACACTATTTAAATGAGGACGGTTCGAAATACCGTATGTTTGAAGGATTGCAGGACCTTCAGGATGATGTAGAAAACCCCTACTGGATCCTAAACAAAAACAAGATAAAGGATGAAACTTCCCGATTCACTGGTTCGCTGTATGCAGATTTAAAACTGACTTCCTGGTGGAACGTGACGGCAAGAGCCGGAATTGACAAATATACTACTGATTCCTATACTTACGAAGCCCCAGGAGGTGCTTTGCTGGAGAAATATCAAAATGGTTTTTTAAGCAAAAGTCGTGAGGACTATCAATATATCTCAACGAATGTGATGTCTAACATGGATCAAACATTGGGAAACTTTGATTTCAATCTTCTATTGGGCACGACGGCAGAAGATACCAAAATCCTCAACAACACAGAATGGGGATATGACTTTGTTTCCCCAGGTGTAGTGAGCTTCAGTAATATGGCTACAGCAGACCAGTTCCTCAAGGATCAGACTATCAGGAAACGACTTGTAGGAGTTTATGGTGAATTTCGGGCTTCTTACAAAAGTCTGGCATACCTCACCGTTACAGGGAGAAACGACTGGTCATCTACACTGCCTGTAAAAAACCAGTCTTATTTTTATCCTTCGGTCTCGGGCAGTTTTGTCTTTTCTGAACTGATTCCCAAAAATAACATTCTCTCATTTGGCAAACTCAGAGCATCCTGGGCCCAGGTAGGAAAAGATGCAGATCCTTACTCCACAAGTTTCTATCTGTGGCCAGTCGCTACGGTCAATGGTGGCAAATTAGCCCTTGGGAACAGTTGGACAGGGGGAAGTTATAATCTAAAACCGGAAATTCAGACGGCATACGAACTGGGGACAGAACTTCATTTCCTTAATGGACGGTTAGGATTGGATTATACCTATTACTACAGCAAGACCAAGAATCAGATATGTTCACCCCGTCTGACACAATCTACAGGGTACATTTTCCTCACTCTCAACGGAGGTTCTGTCACCAACAAAGGAATGGAGTTGGCTATAACAGGGAAGCCTATACTAACCCGTGATTTTCAGTGGGAAACGACATTGAGTTTATCAGGCAACCGTGGCCGACTAGGGAAATTCATTGATGGTGTAGGGGTATTTTATGTAACCGATGCACAAGTAGGAGGCGCTAAAGCAGGATCCATACCCAATGGATATTTTCAAGGACTGACAGGAAACGAGTTTGTCACCGCTAAAGGTAACGACGGGACTGAACACTACATAGTAGACGAAACTACAGGACTCTATAAAGACAGTAAGGTTTACACGAATGTCGTAGGCAACCGTGAACCAACAATGATAGGAGGCCTTAATAACAGTCTGACATATAAGAACTTCAATCTTTCTTTCTTGCTTGATTTAAGACTGGGAGGAGATATCTACAATGGTACTGAATACTATCTTGTATCCAACGGATTAAGCAAGAAGACTTTAAATCGCAAATCTGTTACAGTAAGCGGTGTCTCCAGCACTACGGGAGATGAAATAACCTATACTTACGAGGCAGGAAAATCCTATAATGTCAACGGTGCCGTCAAGTCGGGAGAATACATGATTCAACAATACTGGCAGAATTATTGTTTAAATGCCTATAATTTCATTACTAAGACTAACTGGATCAGATTACGCTCAATCTCATTATCCTATGATTTCAAAGATTTTCTCAGGAACCAGCATATCATTAAAGGCCTTGTGGCAACTCTTACTGGCACCAATCTGCTTTTAATTACCAATTACAAAGGCCTGGATCCTGAAGTCAGCGCAGCAGGTTCAGGAACGGGAGGTTCAGGATCCTCTGGGATAGATTATTGTGGTGTTCCATCCACAGCAGGTGTCTCATTCGGTGTTAATATCACATTCTAAAAAGAAATAACATGAAAAGAACTAAGTATATTTTAATAGGAATTATTGTATTGCTGTCAACTGCTTCCTGCAGCAAATATCTGGACGTAAACACAGATCCGGACAATCCGACATCGGATAACGCAGCTATTAAGGAGCGTCTTCCCTGGATAGAAAATTATTATGCCTATGCTTGGGGCAGTGCCAGTATGCGAGCATGTACCATTGCAGGCCTGCTCACCCAGACCTCAACGACCAGCAGTAACGGATTACTAGCTGCCTGGAATCCCTCCCAGGTGTCCAGCACCACAGCCTATCAGAATATTTACCTGGGTGCAGGAGTGAATATAGACCCGTTAATTACTCGTGCAAAAGAGGAAAACGCTTATTATTATGAAGGGGCCGGATACTGTTTGAAAGCCATGTGTTTTATGACTATGCTTGACCTGTATGGTGAGTGTCCAATGTCTGAAGCCTTTACCGGTAAGACGAATCCTGCATACGATGATGGAAAGACCATCTACAACGCCTGTATAAATTGTCTTGACTCTGCAATTGTCTCCTTCCAAAAGGAACAGCCTACCTCTGCCACCAAACTATCCGATGGAGATATTTGGAATGGAGGCGATAAAGACAAATGGTTGAAATTATGCTACGGACTGAAAGCACGTTATCTACTACGGCTATCCAAAAGATCTGATCTTTTCAATCCACAGGAAATTTTAGATGCTTTATCCAATGGGCCCCAATCCAATGATGACAACACTTCAGTAGAAAACTACAATGTAGAAGGAGACGAAACTAATTTTACCGTGGGTGATCCGTATCAAACTTCTCCTATATGGGACTATGCGGCTTACGGTTCTTCACAGCGAGAAACCAAATGGTATATTAATTTACTGACGAACCAGTTTACAGGAGGATCGGGAGTAATCGATCCACGTATGAGCAAACTGGTTCCGGCCATGATGAAAGACATTAATTTGAGCACAACTGGCAAGATTCTGAGTTATGATTGGGCACGGGACGCAGGAGTGGATATGATGAATTCAGACATTCGCCAGAATGGAGGACCCATCAATGCCACTTTTGCCACATCTGAGCCCGTAAATCTCACTTACGAAATTGATGATGCATCTGCATTAGCCACCTTTGTGGCATCTATGCAGAAAATCCATACAGTTACCATATCCGGAAACAAAGTAACGGTTACATACGCTCCGGGGGCCACTTATTGCAACACTACAGATTACCGACGCGCAGGAGATACCATTTATGTAAACATGCGCAGCAACAGTCTTTCGACTAGTGGCCGGAGTGCTACCAATATGTACTATTATCCAGCATCTGAATATGATTTTGTAGGTGGGACCGGTACATTTTATGCTCGTCCTAATTCGGACACTGATTTACTCACTTACTCAGAAATGTGTTTTATAAAAGCAGAAGTTTATTTTCGTTTAGGTGATAAGGCTAAGGCTTTAGCTGCATATAAAGAAGGTATTCAGGCAAATTTCGATCGGATGCAAACCCGTTTAAACGCATGGAAAGCAGCAGGATCAGTCAATCCTGACGAAATGCCTATGAATGAAGAGGATATTTCTGCCTATATGAACAGCCAGGCAGTATGTCAAAATGCTTCTGCTTTGACGATGGCCGATATCATGCGCCAGAAGATGATTTCAATGGGAATTAATCTTGAGGTATGGAATGATATGCGCCGTTTTAACTATAGTGCCGGGAACATCGGTAGTTTCGGTATAGTATACCCCGATTATAAGAGACCTGCTGAATTCACAGCCACCAATAAGATAACCGGCCAGTCACCTACTGATCTCACCTACTGGTTCCAGCGTTTTCAACAAAGTTCTATTGAGAGCAGCTATAACTTAATTCAACTGGAGGCATCGAACAAATTAGCGATGAATGATGCTATTTGGTCTTGTCCCGTCTGGTGGGCTTGCTCTAGTGATGAAGAATATTACGGCTATATTAAATAAAGCGATTCTTCTTCAATATATCAAAAGAGAAGGTATATCTTTATTTTAAGCGGCCTCTCTGATTTATTATAGAACTATATTTCTATGAAAGAACCCCGAAAGTTACTTATCTGACTTCCGGGGTTCTTTGTTTTTACGACAGGACATACAAAGCTGAAAAATGGCAGAAAAGATCTATCTTGGTGCGAAGACACAAATTACAGGGAATACAAGATTCGAGAAACTTAAAACAGAATTATTAATTTTACTAATTACTTATCATTTAATTTTTATTTGGCATATTCAGTTATACATTAATACAAATATCATCATAAGTATAACAGTATAAAGCAGAAAGACCATAATATAATCAAATAGACACATAAAAGCTCATTTTTTAAATAAAAATCTATATCTTTGCAATATTTAATATAAATTATGAAACCTAACATAAAGATTATAATAACAAAATGTATAACCGACAAAAAATCATAAAAAAGTTAGGAAAAATGAAGAAAAGGCAAGATATTTCCCGGATAATAAAAATTAAGAAACCTACGGAATCATCATTAATTACGGTATTGACAATGTAATAAGAAACTTGGAAAAGAATGTCAAACTCTTATTTTGATAAAATTTTCATAATGTCAAGGAATAAGCCTGAATTTTAACTTAAAAAATACGTATAGTTATTAAGAAAGTGTTATTTTTACCAGTAATTTAAGAAAGACCTATAAGTTTCTAAAATACTTTTTCAATAACCTATCAAAATAATTACCATATAAACTGCAATACCTATCTATTCATACAAAAAGAAACCTAATTGTTTATCACAAATATATATGAAAAAAATCATTCACTTATCAACTTTTTTAATGGCAGTTTGCATCAGCTTTATGCCATCAGCAGCAAAAGCTGCAGCAAGAACCGGTACAACCGGTACATTACGGTCTGCGGCAAGTATACAACAACAAGCCATCACTGGTACAATAGTCGATGAACAAGGACAACCTGTCATTGGTGCTACCATAATCGTAAAAGGAGCAAAAGGTGTAGGATCCGTAGCAGACGTTAACGGGCATTTCACATTAAATGCCCCAGAAGGAAGCATACTGGTCATCTCCTATATCGGGTATAAGACCACAGAAGTGAAAGCCTCACATGGAATGAAAATAACCCTTCAAGAAAATGTCGGGACACTTTCTGATGTCGTTGTTGTAGGTTATGGTACTCAGAAAAAAGCCAATCTGACTGGAGCGGTTGCCAACGTCAACGTAGACGAAGCTATTGCCAGCCGCCCTATTACTGACGTCGCAAAAGCCTTACAAGGTATCACCCCAGGACTGACCATCACAAATTTAACCGGTGGTATCGGCACTGAATCTACTGTCCGCCTGAGAGGTTCCATTGGTTCTCTAAGCGCAACAGAAGGCACCTCACCCCTAATTCTTGTAGACAACGTGGAGGTACCCAATCTCAATCTGGTCAACCCTGATGATATTGCCACCATCTCTGTATTGAAGGATGCGGCTTCATCTTCTATTTATGGTACCAGGGCAGCATGGGGAGTCATTTTGATTACTACAAAGCAGGGGACCAAAAATGAAAAGACAAGAGTTTCCTATTCTGATAATTTTGCCTGGAACACCCCCACAAAAATGCCAGAACTGGCCTCTACGGTAGACAACGCAAAGTTTATCTGGGCTGTAATGCAACGGTTGGGAGTTGCCCAGGCAAATCCAATAGGATACACTATCGACGAATATGCCGTCAAGAAGATTGAAGAATGGGATCAGAAATATGGCAAGATGTCCCAAAGCCAATTAGGAGAGCTCCAGGAAGGTCGTGACTTTGAGATCGTGAACGGGAAGACCTATTTCTACAGGTCCTTTGATCCTATTAAGGAGTTTACCCGAAAATGGACACCTCAACAGAACCATAATCTTTCTATAACCGGGGGAAGCAAGAAAACCACCTATAATATCAGTATGAGTTATCTGACACAGAAAGGGATCATGAAAATCAATACTGACCAGTATGACCGTTATACGCTACACAGCAACATTACGACCAATATCAGTGACTGGTGGAAAGTCCGTTCCAACATTCTCTTCACCCGTACCGGTCACAGCCAGCCTTATCGGTTTACCTCCGGTCAGTATGACACATGGTTCTACCTGCTTCGCTGGCCACGCTGGTATCCTTATACGACCTATCAAGGAAAGCCTTTCCGCTCTGCTGTTACAGAAATTGGTAATGGTAACCGGGAGAAACTTACGTCCACTTATATACTTGACAATTTAGGTACTGAAATTGACCCGGTCAAGGACCTGTCCATCAATTTTGACTATACCTTTGGTTATACGAACGACTATCAGAAGCGCAACGGTGGCAAGGTCATGGGATATGATATGTTCTCCTCTGCACCTTTCAGCAATTATACCAGTCTATATAGCAGTTCTGCGGATGGGGTCATCCAGACCAGTGGATATACCCTTCAAAACATCATCAAACTCTATGCAACCTATCATCTGAATTTGGCAAAAAGACACGACTTCAAATTAATGTCAGGTCTGGATGCCGAAAAGCGTGATGCCTTCTCCCAATATTCTGAACGCAGAGGACTAATCAGCGAGAATCTACCCGAGATCGCTCTCACCACAGGCGACCAATATTCTTACAATGGCTCCTACAGCTTCCATAATGACTTCTCTGCTGCCGGTTTTTTCGGTCGTATCAATTACGACTATATGCAGAAATACCTCCTGGAACTCAACTTCCGCTATGATGGTTCTTCACGTTTCCCGGATGGTAAGAAATGGGCTTTTTTCCCGTCAGCATCAGCAGGATGGAGAGCTTCTGAAGAAAAATTCATGGAATGGGCCAAGCCAACCCTCTCCTACCTGAAACTGCGTACGTCCTGGGGAACCATTGGCAACCAAGATGTGGCAGCCAACTCCTTTATTTCGACAATGGCCACAGAAAAATCCGGATGGGTAGAAGACGGACAGGAGTTAATTTCCCTGGAAGGTCCTACCGTCGTATCACCTAACTTGACCTGGGAACGTGTTACAACTTTTGATATTGGCATCGATGCAGGTCTTTTCAATGATGATCTAATGTATACCTTCGATTACTATCATCGTCTGACCTCTGATATGCATACTCCGGGTGAGCAACTTCCAGTCACCTTCGGAGCTTCAGTACCCATGCAAAACTATGGGGAGATGACAGGTAACGGTTTTGAGGCTGGTATAGACTACCACCACCAATTTACCAAAGATTTCGCCATCAAGGCAAGTGCCAATATCTCTCATGTCATAGAGAAAATCACAAAATACAATAAAGAAGACCGTAATATCTACGGTTATTATGAAGGTAAACGTTTAGGAGAAATATGGGGTTATGAAACGGACCGGCTTTTCCAAGCTTCCGACTTCAATTCAGACGGTACGCTGAAAACAGGTCTTCCATCTCAATCACTTTATGAAACTGGCAGTTTCAAATTTGGTCCGGGTGACGTGAAATACAAAGATCTCAATGGGGATGGAAAGATTACTTACGGAAAGAATACCGTAGAGGATCACGGTGACCTTAAAGTCATCGGCAATTCTCTTCCAGACTATGAATATAGCTTTACCCTCGGAGCAACCTGGAAAGAATTTGATGTCAGCACCTTTTTCCAAGGAGTAGGTAAACATGACTACTGGGCATACGGAAGCGTAGCTATTCCTGGTGGAGGTTCAAGTTATGCAGAATCCGTTTTCCAACACCAGATGGACTACTGGACACCAGAAAATACCGATGCATTTTATCCCCGTCCTTCCGACAACTCCTGGAACACCAACGGAATGAATTTTCTGTGCCAGACTCGTTATCTCTGTCACATGGCTTACCTGCGCTGCAAGAATATCACAGTAGGCTATACACTTCCCACTGCTCTTACAAAAAGGATTTACATGCAAAGTGTACGAGTTTATTTTAGTGGAGAAAATCTCTTTGAATTTGACAACATGAAGCTCCCCGTTGACCCTGAGTCAACGGATTACAAAGTAGGTTCTGGAAGCGGAACACGATCTTTTGGCAGAAGTTATCCATATTCCAGGACATTATCCTTCGGTTTACAAGTTGTATTCTAACATAAAATGGCAAATCGTATGAAAAAAATAAATTTAGGAATTACTCTACTCGCCGTGATCCTCACCTTTATATCTTGCGGCGACTTTCTTACCTGCAATCCAAAGGATACTGTTACGGACACACCAGATTTCTGGAACAGTGAGGACAATATCCGCACAGCAGTTTTGGATATCTATACTAACTTCTTCGTCGGTTATAATGAAGGATGGAACCGTTCTGATTATTTTTCAGAAACCAATATAGCCGATTGGAATGATGATAATGCACAGGAAGCAGCAACCTTTTTCACAAAAGTAGCTCCAGCTTCTGCAAGTGGATCCAACTGGAATTTCACATTGGTCCGTCACATCAATGTTATGCTCAACCGGGTTAAATCGTCAACATTAGATGATGAAGCAAAAAATCATTGGATGGGTGTTCTCCGCTTCTTCCGAGCTTTGGAATACAGTCAACTCGTCAATCTCTACGGAGATGTTCCCTATTATGAGGAAGCACTTGATAATAAAGACTATGCAGGTCTCTATCGTGCCCGGGATAAACGTACAGACGTTATGGACAAAGTACTGGATGATCTGAATTTCGCATCGCAAAACATCCGTATCAGTAATGGAGAAGCAGGTCTGACCGTTAACCGCGATGTGGCTGATGCTTATGGATCACGTTTGATGCTTTTTGAAGGCACATGGGAAAAATATCGTGAGCAGAACACAGAATATGCCAAGAAATACCTAGAGGCCGCCAAGGTTTTTGCCGAAGCCGTAATGAACAGTGGAAGGTATCATCTGTGTAATAACTTTCTTGATCTGACTACTTCTGAGAGTCTTGCAGGTAATCCGGAAATTATTCTTTATCGTTCCTATGCCGAAGGCGTTGTAACCCACAGTCTAATGTCTTTCCAGAATACCCTGATAGAAGTTGATAGTCCGTCCAAATCATTAGTTGACAGTTATCTGTCAAAGAACGGATTACCAATCCACCAGAGTGACAACACCCTGTCCAGGGGAGACAAATGGTTTCCGGATGAGATGGCAGACCGTGATCCCCGTCTCTACGCCAATGTGGATACAACAGGTCTGAAATTAAACGGTATAGCCGATGTATACGCCACATCCGGCTATTTCAGTCATCTCTTTGTCAACGAATCTTTGAAAGACAAGGCTGGAGGTCAAAGCTATACCTGTATTACCGACGCGCCAATTATGCGCTATGACGAAGTACTGATGAACTATATAGAAACCGCTGCAGAACTATCAACGCTAGGGGATTATACTCTGACCCAACAAGACTTTGACAAGACCATCAACATTCTGCGTGACCGCCCAAGTACGAGTATGCCACATGTAACACTTGCAGGAAACACCCTGCAAGTAAATGGTATCAACATCAATGATCCTGACCGGGACTCCGATGTACCTTCCATCCTTTGGGAGATCCGCCGTGAACGTCGTGATGAACTGCCCTATTCCGGCATCCGTTTCTACGATATTCGCCGATGGGGTAAACTTCAGTATGCCGATATGGTCAAGAATCCGAAAGTAAACATGGGAGCATGGCTGGACAAGGACAAATATGTAGCCTGGTATAACTCAAGACACCCGGGAACAACTATTACAATTGATAATCTGTCAAAGATCAAACTTGACCGGGATGGAAACGCTGGCTACATCAAGCCAATTACAGATCAGAATCTGATGCGTATCTCTTCAGATAAAGACTATCTCTATCCTATTCCAGAAGATCAGATCACGCTCTACAAAAGCCGAGGCTATACACTCACACAAAACCCTGGATGGTAAATCAATATTAATCTCTGATTTATTATAGAACTATATTTCTGTGAAAGAACCCCGAAAGTTACTTATCTGACTTCCGGGGTTCTTTGTTTTTACGACAGGACATACAAAGCTGAAAAATGGCAGAAGAATTCTATCTGTCTCTTATTCCAGCATAAAAGAACGAGACTGTAGATCTTCGCTGTTCGGTCCGATCATCACATCAAACTTCCTAGATTCTAATACCGATTGCAGATCATTGTTATAATACCTCAACATATCCGGAGTGATCGTAAATATAAGACGCTTACTTTCTCCTGATTTTAAAAGGACACGTTTAAATCCTTTCAATTCCTTGACTGGCCGTGCCACACTGCCAACAGCCTGATGCAGGTACATCTGGACAATTTCATAACCATCACGATTACCAGTATTAGTTACCGTTACACTTGCCTGTATCGAATCGTTCCGGTTCATTTTATCAGCGCTCAAAGAGAAATTACTGTAAGTATAGGTAGTATAACTCAATCCATAGCCAAATGGATAAAGCATATCATTGCTCACATCCAGATAATCACTACAGAACTTGCGGAACCACTGACCTTTCGGCAAGGGACGACCAGTGTTCTCATGACTGTAAGTGTAAGGCAACTGTCCTACATTCTGAGGGAAAGATACCGTCAACTTCCCCGACGGATTCACGTCACCGAACAGGACATCTCCGATTGCCCTGGCCGCTTCACTGCCGCCAAACCAGACATCCAAGATAGCCGGGACATTTGCTTTCTCCCAGTTTAGTATCAACGGGCGTCCATTGAACAGTACCAACACCACCGGTTTACCAGTCTTCACCAAAGCCTTCAACAAGTTTTCCTGACATTCCGGTACATCTATCTGAGAACGACTAGCGCACTCGCCACTCATACTGGCAGCCTCTCCTAACGCCGCAACCACCACATCAGACTGGTTTGCCACCTTTACAGCTTCATCCGTCATCTCTGCATTACTGCGGTTGTCCCACACAAGAGGGCTTCCCATTGTCTCACGATCCTGCTTGGCATGGTCATATTCCAGATTACATCCTTTGGCATACAAGACACGGACCTTGCTCCCGGCAACATCTTTTAATCCAGTCACTAAAGAACATTCAGAATTAGAATTTACACTCCATGTACCATTCATGTTATTTTGGGCTTCTGCCAAGGGACCGACTACGGCCACGGTACCACCCCTTCGCAATGGCAACAGGTGATTTTCATTCTTTAACAGTACAAAACTCTCACTTGCCATTTTCCTGGCCTCAGCAAGATGGCCGGTTGTGCGTTCTTCTTTCTTCGCACGCTTTGCATCACAGAACTTATAAGGATTGGTAAATAGTCCTAATTTGTATTTTGCCTCCAGAATATATCGGCAAGCATTGTCAATATCTGTTTCGGTTATCTTTCCTTCAGACAGCGACTTCTTCAATGTCCCGACAAATCCACCCGCACCCATATCCATGTCGACGCCGGCAGTCAAGGATTTAGCGGAAACCTGTTGCAAATCACCCAGCCCATGGTTTCTGAGTTCTGCAATAGCTGTAGCATCAGTCACGACGAAACCGTTAAAATGCCACTGGTTCCGTAAGACGTCAGTAAGTAACCATTTGTTCGCCGTCGAAGGAACCCCATTAACCGTATTGAAAGAGGTCATCACACTTCCCGCTCCAGCTTCCACTGCTGCCTTATAAGGAGGGAAATATTCATTATACATCCGATACTTGCTCATATCGACGGTATTATAATCACGGCCTGCTTCAACTGCCCCATATAGAGCGAAGTGCTTAATGCAAGCCATTATATCTGAGTTAGACGACAAATCTTCCTGATATCCCCGGACCATTACCTTAGCTATGGCAGAACCCAGATAAGGATCTTCCCCGGCACCTTCAGCTATACGTCCCCAGCGTGCATCATGGCAGATATCTACCATCGGACTGAATGTCCAGCAGATGCCTTCACAACTCGCTTCTTCTGCCGATATACGTGCGACATTCTTTATACCATCCATATCCCAACTGCACGACAGGGCGAGTGGAATAGGAAAGGTGGTCTCATATCCGTGGATCACATCCAGACCAAAGAGCAAAGGAATGCCCAGACGTGTTTTCTTTACAGCCACATTCTGCAGTTCCCTGATCACCTCCAGTCCTCTCAGACTAAGGATAGCACCAACTTGTCCCGTACTTACACTCTTGGCCACATCACTATTCTTCACCTGATCAGGTGTCAGATTGCCAGCACCAGACAAATTCAACTGACCTATTTTTTCATCAAGGGTCATCTTTGACATCAACTGTGAGACAAACCGATTCATCTTCTGCATCGATTCTTCTTTCCTTTGAGTTGTTATAGCTATTTTCCTTGCCTTAGTTCCAGCTTTCATCATACACGGCAAACATAGCCACACCACCGCTAATATTACATATAATCGTTTCATTTCTATCTGTTCAAAATGTTAGGTATTTTATATCAATACTGTTATTCATTCAAAAATGACCTGTTTGCTTTTGGAATTGTACTGCAAGGATACCATCGGATCAAGCAAATGATAAATGGGAGATAAGATCAAATCCGTTCCCTGTTTTGTAAAAGAACAATCGCTCTTTTTCAGTAATCTGTCACCACGCTTCAACTCCATGATTTTCTCTTTATTCCCAGCACCCAAGAGCAATGGTCCATAAAATACTCTAAACTGTTTTCTTAACGTATTATATTGATTTATCGTATTTTCATAATGTACAATCGGTTTAAAAGAGAACTGTAATCTGTCCCCCTTTTTAAAGGAAGCATGGACTTCTATAAACCCATTGCTCATTCTATATCTGCATTCCTTCCCGTTCAGTTTTATATGAAGCGGTTTGATCCAGTATGGTGAAGCCAGTTTTAAATCAACATTTCTGGCATTACCACTTTTTATTTCAAAAGTCACCCCATTGCCAAATGGATAAGTGGTAGTTTGGATAACAGACAAAAACTGATGGCTCGGTAAATTGATAACGGATTCGGAGGCATGATAGAAAGGAACATAAACCGTATGACCACACGTAAAATAAGAATAACGGGCAGCACTGGCTAATCCCTCACCTCCACGCATGGTACAACACCACGAGGCCTCATCTATGACAACATTCAGATTTGATGAATGAGCAGAGAGACCGGGACAATTGTCACAACCGAAACCGCCATTACTACGCTGCGCATGAGCAATGGCATTATAATAAATCAATTCAGCATCATCCCTATATGCTGAGATACCTGTATGTTGCCACAACTGTACTGCCAGCATATATGAATCCACAATTGCACAAGGCTCCGTCCAGGTGTTATAACGGTCAAACCAATTGTAATTGCCATAACATTCTGTCATTCCATGCGTCTTATAGAGTTTCCATATTTCCATGACTTTACGGACATACTCTCTATTACCTGTAATATCAGCATAACGGATAAGTCCCCTGCAAGCAGTCAGTGTGGCATGTGTCTGAGCCTTGATCTTAACCACATCCATGGATAAAAAAGTATGAACCATTTCATCTATAACCTTTTTCAGTTCAGGTATTCTGAGCAAGTCATAAGCCTGTATAGCACCATCCATGCCAATAAACACACAGCCGATATCTGTTGACAGCATCCATTGATGATAAGTTTTCTGGATGTTTCCTGAAGCTCCACCAGATTGTGAATTTCTTAAAACAGGATCAATCGGATAATCCTCATAACCTTTTCCACCTTTTACAAAAAGATTTATGGCTATTGATCGAATCATCGGAAGCACCCGGTTATCCCCTTTCCATTTATAGTATTCACACAGTCCTCTCAACAGCCAACCATTGCCAGCCAACTGCTGTTCATTCAGCATCCCATCATAGATCGGTCCCATGTATCCAAGAGAATTGAGATGCGAAGGCAATCTCCTTATGATTTCATCTAGATAACGAGGTTCACGATGCGTAGCCTGAGCATCCATTACCAATCCTAAGATAGTCCGGCCTTCAGTATCTCCCGGCCAGCCACCGGATTCTTGTTCCGTAAGAAAGACATGATCAGGTTGATATTTGGATTCTTCAAGGCGGTCATAATTTTTCTGTAAGCGAGTATCTAATTCCCCTTGAATATGAATCTTACCAAACGGAATTGGAACAGGCAATTTACCAACAATACTGACAGTTGTGTTCCAGGCATATATAGGAGCTATTGTAAAAAACAAAGCTACTTGAAATATAAATATCTTTTTCTTCATTTAAATTCAAATGACTGTGATTGCAGATCTTCACTGTTTGTTCCAATCATCACATCGTATTTTCCAGGTTCGGCAATATACTGTAACTGATTATCATAATACTTTAGCATATCCGGTGTAATCGTAAAAGACACGCGTTTGCTCTCTCCTGATTTCAAATGGATCCGTTGAAAGCCTTTCAACTCCTTCACCGGGCGTGCTACACGGCCTGTCTGCTGGTGCAAATACATCTGAACAATTTCATCACCATCATATTCTCCTGTATTTGTCACCTTGACACTTGCAACGATTGAGCCATTCCCATCCATCTGCATAGAACTCAATTCCGGCTTTCCATAGGTATAGGTAGTATAACTCAATCCATAGCCAAATGGATAAAGCATGTCATTGCTCACATCCAGATAATCACTGCAGAACTTGCGGAACCACTGACCTTTCGGCAAGGGACGACCAGTGTTCTCATGCATATAAGAATAAGGCAACTGACCTACATTCTGAGGAAATGACATCGTCAACTTTCCCGACGGATTCACGTCACCGAACAGGACATCTCCGATTGCCCTGGCCGCTTCACTGCCGCCAAACCATACATCCAGAATAGCCGGAACATTTGCTTTCTCCCAGTTTAGTATCAACGGACGGCCATTGAACAGTACCAGCACCACCGGTTTGCCGGTCTTCACCAAAGCCTTCAACAACTTCTCCTGTGACTGGGGGATATCTATCTGTGAACGACTGGTACACTCCCCGCTCATATTAGCCGATTCACCCAATGCCGCAATAATAACATCCGATTTACCTGCAACTTTCAGAGCCTCAGCCAACAGATCTTCACTGCTGCGATTATCCCAGATTCCTCCCACTCGTCCAACATAACTACGATCATCCATCAAGTTGGCTCCCTGAGCGAACAATACAGAGACCGATTTGCCGGCGACATCCTTCAATCCATCTACAAGTGAGCATTCAGAATTAGGATTGATGCTCCACATACCATTGATTTGTTTATCATTAGCCAATGGGCCAATCACAGCAATAGTCCCCTTGCGAGGCAACGGCAATAGTTTGTTTTCATTCTTAAGAAGCACATAACTCTCATCCGCTAATGTTCTGGATAAAGCAAGATGTTCCGGAGTGTAGATATCCTTCTTTGTACGAACAGGATTACAATACTTATAAGGATCAGAGAATAATCCCAATTTATACTTTGCCACTAACACATTACGGCAAGCATTGTCTATCTGTGCTTCTGTGATCTTGCCCTCCTGCAAAGATTTCTTTAATGTTCCTGAAAAACCAGCAGATACCATGTCCATATCGACACCGGCGTCCAGTGCCTTAACAGACGCCTGTTGTAAGTCACCTGCCACACCATGCTGTTGCAGTTCAGATATAGCAGTGTAATCAGTTGTAACAAAGCCCTGATAATGCCATTGATTCCTCAACAAATCAGTGAGCAACCATTTGTTTGCCGTGGAGGGTACACCGTTTATCGTATTGAAAGAAGTCATGATACTTCCCGCACCAGCATCTACAGCAGCCTTATATGGAGGAAAATATTCATTATACATCCGATATCTGCTCATATCAACTGTATTATAATCCCGACCGGCTTCGACCGCTCCATAAAGTGCAAAATGCTTGACACAGGCCAAGATGTCACTATCTGATGACAAAGTCCCCTGAAAACCTTTAACCATAGCGGCTGCAATAAGAGACCCTAAATACGGATCTTCACCTGAACCTTCTGCGACACGTCCCCATCGAGCATCATGAGAGATGTCGACCATAGGAGCAAATGTCCAATTGATGCCATCTGCACTCGCCTCTATAGCTGCGATATGAGCAGACTCTTCTATTTTCTTTATATCCCAGCTACATGATAATCCTAATGGTATAGGAAAGGTAGTCTGATAACCGTGAACCACATTCTCTGCAAATAATAAAGGGATCCCCAGTCGGCTCTTTTCAACGGCAGTCTCTTGAACTTCCTTAATCGATTTTTCACCTCTTAGACCGAGAATGGCCCCAATCTGACCTTTTGTGATATCACCGAGACCCCATAAATTCAATTGCCCGATTTTTTCATCTATTGTCATCTTAGACATTAATGTCGAAATGTATTGGTCCATGGCCTCTCTTGTGTCGGACTTTTCCTTGAACATTTTCCGATGACTCTTTTTTTTATTCAGAGATGAAGGATTTATCTCATCACTGTTTGCTTGAAAGGTTCGTGCCTTCACTGATTCGGGCATTAACAAAAACATTACACCTATCAAGATCCAGAATATATACTTCATGATAATTCTATTTATGCTCCGTTAGCGTAATTGATTCTATATGTACAGGACTTCACTTCTCCCATGAACTTTCCATGGATGCTAATCCTGCCAACGAATATTATCTCTTTGGAATTAATTTATAGAGTACTACGTCCTCAGCCGGAATATACACCGTACGTTTTTTACCTGTCTTTCCAACCATCTTACCTGTCCATAGATTGTTAATATAGTAAACCTTGGTAGCAAGTCCTGTAGAGAATCCACTCACCTCATCTTTAAAATCCATTGTCTTCCAATCAACAGTATACTTCCTGGCCCCTTGGGTCCGATTAAACAGGCACATAGCCCATGCACCTCCACGCAAAGGCTTGAACCAAACTTCCACGCCGTTATCCTGCAGATACCTCAATCCTTGAACACCTAAGGTATCCTGATCTACAGCGATGACATCCTTGTTGGTCAGAATAGCCAGAGTTGCTTTGCTCATCGTACGGAGATCATTGCCTAATATCAGAGGAGCAGCCATCATACACCAGATCGTAAAGTGAGAACGTCCCTGTGTTTCAGTTATACCATTCCCCACCTCCAGCATATCAGGATCATTCCAGTGTCCGGGTCCGGCATATTTACGTAATGGTTCATTGGCATCAATAATGCTTAGTATACACCCCGCTCCTTTACTGAAACTAGGTATGATGTCATGAGAGGTTCGCCATAAATGGCAAATATCCCTGCAGAAGAGCCATGGCTTTCCATATCCAGATTCACTAACACTGAATACCATCGGGCGGCCAGCCGCCCGTATAGCATCCCGCATCAGTGAAAAAGCTTCCTCCTTATTCCTGTTTCCTCCAAAATTCCAATCATACTTCAGATAATCGATGCCCCAACGGGCATATTGCAAAGCATCCTGATATTCATGTCCCCGGCTACCCGACTTTGAGCCACCACCGGTCTTACTGCCGGCATCACTGTAAATGCCCATTTTCAAACCTTTAGAATGAACATAATCTGCAAGAGCCTTCATACCATCAGGAAACTTCTCCGGATCACAATTCATAAAACCTTCTGAATCGCGTTCCCCCTGCCAATAGTCATCAATATTCACATATTTATACCCAGCATCACGAAGTCCTGTTGCAACCATAGCATCAGCCATATCCTTAATATCCTGTTCGTTAACGGTATTATGGAAATGGTTCCAACTGTTCCAGCCCATCGGCGGAGTCCGGGCAAGTTCATTATATTTCTGAGCATGTGCAACACCACAAACAAGCAGAGCAGTTGTAATAAAAAATAACACTTTCTTCATAAGTAATTCTTGTAAGTTATCTCATTCAGGTTTCTTTCTTAAAATGACACCGGAGCACGTTGCAATATATTCTGGGAATTTGTTCCTACTTCAATCTCATAATTGCACCTGTCCACTTTCCAGTCGCCTTTATGCACATCATAGTAAGAAAAAGCACTGGCAGGAAGAGTGAAATCCACATCAGTTGTCTTCCCTGCGCCCACAAACACTTTCTTAAAATATTTCAGTTCATGTACAGGACGGCTCACTGACGGATTTACCGGATGGACATAGACCTGCACGACCTCAGCACCATCAACCTTACTGACATTGGACAATCTGAAATGGCCCGTTATCTGGTCACCATTTCTGTGGACTGTCAAAGGACCATAGTTGAACTTAGAATAGGAAAGGCCATAACCAAAAGGAAACTGAGGAATCACATTCTTGGTGTCGTAATAACGATAACCCACCATCAGACTGTCACTATAAACGACATGATCATTATCCTGATAGCCTAATTTGAAAGCCGGCACATCCGCCAGTTTCTTCGGCCAGGTAAAAGGCAGTCTTCCTGAAGGGTTATTCTTTCCAAACAGGGTTTCTGCAATGGCCGTCCCCCCTTCCATTCCCGGATACCATGCCTCCATGATACTGGCAGCTTTATCGATCCAGCCACCTATCTCAAACGGAGAGCCATTGATCAGGACGACGTCCAGATGCCTGTTATATTTGGACAACTGATGAATCAACGAAGCCTGTACCTGAGGGAACGTCATGTTCCTCCGGTCACGCCCTTCTGTATCCAGGCTATAATCACCACCTCCGACAAATACAACAGCATCAGCCTTACGGGCAGCCTTCTCGATCTTCCTCATTTGTGACTTCGTTGCCTGGGACTGGGGCGTCTCCCATTCGATACGGATAGCTGCGTCACCCTTACCTTTGGTATAGATGACACATAAATGGTATCGAGTCCCCTTCTTCAAGTCCACCGTAGCGGTAGCCGTCGAGCTCCCTCTTCCTGGATCGACAATAGCTACCGGGGCACCTCCCCATTCATTATTGTATACCAGAGCAGACCCTCCTCCAACAATAAAACGGAAAGTATATTTCCCGTCTACCGGAGGCATGATCTGCGCATCATACCTGGCTTCCCTAAAATCATCCACATTGATGGAAGGATCAGGAGATTTCATCTCCCACATAAAATTAACAGTAGGATCTACCCGCTGCAGTACCGGGTCACTTTTACCTTTCACGAAATAACGGGCAGTAAATCCCTGGTGTCCATTGACAGGCCCAAGCACCTGGGAAGGAATGACCTTGAAGCCACCCAGATCATCAGATGAGATATAGGTCACCTTTTTATTACCAAGGAGATTCCTGATGCCCTTGAGTGCTGTCACCTCATAAGGTGACTCTATCCAGGAGCTGCCCCCCATACCTAACAGGCAAAAGCGTTTGTCAGCACTCGGACCGGTCACCAATACATTCTTTACCTTATTTCCATTTAGGGGCAATCCGTACCTGTTGTTTTTCAACAGTACAATACCCTGTTCCGCAACCTGGCGGGCAACCATCTGGTGTGCCCTGGTATTCAAGGATGCGCCCTTTCGAATATCACGGCCATCCAAGGCACCGACCATCTTATACACATATAAGATATGCCGCACCTTATCATTGATCACCGAGACCGGGATCTTTCCGTCTTGCACTTCTTTCAGCAGAGGTGTACCAAAGCCACAATTATCCCCACCAGGCATAGACACATCCAGTCCTGCAAAAGCAGCCTTCTCAACGGAACGAGTCTGAAGCCAGTCTGTCATGACAAGGCCACGGAATCCCCATCTGTTTCTCAAGACATCCTTAAGTAAACTGCGACTGTCACTCACAAAATCATAATTGACCCCGTTAGCTGCTGTCATAAGAGCCCCTACATGAGCCTGCTGTACAGCAGCCCTGAAAGCAGGCAGATAGATTTCATGCAGTGAACGGTCATCCACGACTGACATATAGTTATTCCGGTTATCTTCCCGGTTATTGCATACATAGTGCTTTGCACAGGCTGAAACTCCCTCACTCTGGATCCCTTTAATCTGAGCTACGGCAATGGCACTGTTTAGGAACGGATCTTCCGTATAATACTCGAAGAATCGTCCTCCTAAGGGATCCCTCAAGATATTCATTCCTGGCCCTAACAGTATACTGCGCCCCAATGCACGGGTTTCTTCTCCCATCACCTGACCGGCCCTTTGGACAACTGACGGATTCCAGGTTGAACCAAATGCCACACCACAAGGAAAGGCTGTCGTTCCTACCTGGGCATTAGGGCCGCGAGGACCATCTGTCAATTCCAAAGCCGGAATATGAAGCCTTGGAACTCCATGGAAGCTGTTGGTTCCACATAATTTTCCACTGCAGAGCGAAACCTTTTCCTCAAGAGTCAGAGAGGATAAAATCTTTTCTATCTCCGGGTCAGAATTTTCAGGGTTCTGACCATAGCAAAGTGAAGACAAGAAAAGGAAAAAGACGGCACAAACTGTTTTGAATAACTTCATAAATCTATTTATATAGAGATTAATTGATGGCATGATACTTGATTAATAAAGAACCAGGAGCTGTTTTAATGGTGAGGTCAAATCCATCCATTAGTTGTTCTCCGCTGAACACCTTCTTTTGTTTAGAATCATCATCATATAATTCATAGTTTTTGACTGGTACCAATCCTTTCAGTTTTACCCTGATTGATTCCGTCTCATTCTCCTTCCTGCGAAAAGCCAAGATAATTCCATCCCCTCTCTCCGGTCTGTTCAACTGATAGGACAACCATATATTTTCTTGGGTAAGATTCTCTGCCGGAGTCAGCGGATAGTAATCGCCGTAATAATAAGGACGTAAGAGTTTAAATTCCTGGACACATCTCTGCATTTCCGGAATGGATATATTCTGATCCGTTATTTTCCAATTGACAACCATAGCACTA
This sequence comes from Segatella asaccharophila, assembly GCF_054687055.1. Classification (NCBI taxonomy): domain Bacteria; kingdom Pseudomonadati; phylum Bacteroidota; class Bacteroidia; order Bacteroidales; family Prevotellaceae; genus Segatella; species Segatella asaccharophila. The sequence continues at coordinate 167,257 of NZ_BAACAN010000005.1, forward strand.
CTCAAACTCGATCTGAAGGAATAAGGATCAGCCGCATACAGGCCCGTACCACTCAAAGGGAGATAAAAATTCAACCCATAAGTATGGTTCTGATATCCATCCGGCTCCCCATAACTATAATCAGTCCGCCATAAAGGCGCACTACGCGTGACCGTTTCCAAATCCAGTCTCCTCCCTCCACTGGCACAATTATCAATAAGCAAATGGGGAAAACGAACCAGCAGACTATCCCAGAAAGCATACAGGCCTTCGACATACCTGATCTCGGTAATCCCCGTTCTCCCTTTCGGATCATATTTTTTCCAATAGGGTGCAGGTTGTATATTAAAATCCTGACGATAGTAGTCTATCCCGTTCTCTCTGATGAGGCCCGCTATCATATTGGTCAGCCATAGCCTAGCCACCGGATTACCCATATTAAATAATCTGGTATCATTACCGGACAATTTCAACAACCAGTCCGGATGCTCCTGATCAATCAGGGTGCCGGCATAAACTCTCTCAGGCTCAAACCAGACCATGAATTTTGCTCCCACGCGATGAGCTTCGTCTGAAACAGGTTTCAGGCCTCTCGGGAAACGAGTCCGATCCACTACCCAGTTGCCTACATTGACTCCCCATCCGGTATCTCCACATCCCTTGTACCAGCCGGCATCCAGCCAGAAGACCTCAGGAGTAATAGCAAACTGCTTATACCTGTCTATTAAGGCACGAGCATAGATCTCAGTCAAACAGCCATATTCATTACAAGGATAAGGATCTCCCCAGTTAAAGCCACCCGAAAGTGGATACTCAGCGAATTTTCCATTGATCTTTCTGGAATGATGAGCAAGGATAAAATGCCGGAACTGATTATGGCCGGTCATCCGGTCCTTACCTTCCCAGAACATCAAACTGCAAAGAGGAGTCCTTATTTTCTCACCAGGATACAAAAACAGATTCATATTTTCCATCCCCGTATGAAGGTTTAGTTGTCCCCGGCTCGGTTGCAGGATTGAAGCATACCAGTTGCCAGTCCAGCCTATCGAGACGATCACTCCCCTGGAATCCGGAAACTCGATATTAAAGAAAGGAAAGGCATGATCCTCTGAAGAACGTCCTGTCTTTGGAGCAATGTAGACTTCCTTTCCATCCTGTAATTTCTCATCTATAGGATTGAAATCCGCCTTCTGGGCCATGCTCCCATTATTATGATGCAAAATAAAATCACCCTTCTTATGACAAAGGAACTTCAGATCAACCACTCTTACATCTGAGATAGACGGTGAATTTCTATCAGCCCCGTTAAGGAAGTTCAGCACCCATTCTACAGCCTGGAAAGAGGGATAACCTGTTACCTTACATTCTATCTTCATCCTGGTCTCAGGATCAGTATAGATATAATTGTATCTCAACTGATCCGGATCAGTCGCCGGGAGCTTTTTTACTGTACATTTCCACTTACCCATAAATCGGGTAGATGACACCCCATCATATTTGAAGGTAAAGGGAAGATGATCAGGATTGGCAAAATGGGATCTTATCCATTTGTCAACCCTGACGTCCGGTTCACTCTTTGCACAGACAGGCTCGACTAATAACAAGCCCGTCACCAGAAGAACCATTGCTGAAAGAATACATCCTTTTTTTAATTTCATAATTAATATTTAATATCATCATTTGCTCAAGACGATCTGGCAGAATGAATATGGAGGAGTTTGGATTGAGAATCCACTCTTCTGCCCCCTCAATACTTTATTCCGATCTGACCTTTTTATCGCATTATGATCCTTCGTCGTATTCATAGACAGAGGACCCTTTGCATATAAGGTTGAGATTACAGCTCGTGAAAAATGCCTTTGTAAGTCTGACCAGTCAAAATGAGTAACCTGACTATCCTTAGTGCGATTGCAGACATACAGCACCAACCGTGTATGATTAGTATCCCATGCTGCCTGTACCTGATAGTCATCGTTTTCCCTGGCCTGATAATCTTCTATGTTTAACACATAAGCGGCAGGAGAACGCGAGATAAATTGCAGCACCTTACCGCAAGCCGTCAGGAAGGAACCCTCCTTAGGAGTTTCCATGGCACTCTGGCTATGAGTATTCGCCAGATTATTGAAATTGACGAATCCCACCCCGTCACCTAATCTCTGGAAAGCCATATAGTTTCTGACCAAATTGAGTGCATAATACCATTTGCTGAAAGAAAAGGACTTTGTTGCATTTCCGTCCTTTGCTGCCATGTTGTACGTATCTCTTTTCACATCAGTATTATAAGCCAGCCATTCCGTATCACAGTATTTTATATGAGTCCCATGCAACGCATTATAGTGTCTTACCTTATTCAGCATCTGTAAGGAGAGAGTTTCTCCGTCTCCACGGTCAGCGACAAAATCTATATAAGGACCCGCTATGGCAAGCATATCATTTAAAGAATGATGAAAATCCTTCTTGTCCGGTCTGCCCCCATAGACAGCCATTCCTATTTTTATGCTCGGATCCACAGCCTTCATAGCCTTTGAATAGACCACGACGGCCCATGCATAATCCTTGGCTTCAAACCAGCGATGGACCTCATTGTCCAGTTCCCAGTATTTTACATGGAAAGGTTGGACATAACCATGACTGACTCTCAAATCAGCCCATTTGTTCTCTCCTGCCTTAGAGTTACAGTAAGCCACCCACTCTGCAGCCGACTGAGCACCATCCGTCAAACTCATGAATTCAGGAAACACATAACCGTCCGGCATCGGATCCTGCCAATTAGGGAAGTCCACATCATATTTCCTTTTTGCAGGATGATACACATTCACGACGATTTGCTTTTCAGCCCCCACTGCATTACACAGCATTGCATACTCGGCTGTTCCTACATCATTATAGTTAAGTCCTCCCCAGAAATAAGAAGGCTTGGGTTTCCGCTCCGAATAAGGTCCAATCCCATTTTTCCAATTATAAAACGAGGCAAAACAGCCCCCCGGAAATCTGATGATCTTCGGATTGACCTCTTTCAGGACTTTCACGACATCCCGTCTCCATCCGAAATAGTTATCATCGGGTTTCATCGAGAAATCATCCACATCAATTGAGGCATGAGGAGGAATCCACAAACTGAAGGTCGCATACCCTGCAAAATGAGGATTTTTGATGACAGCCGATACAGGATTAAAATGATCACCCGTAATCTTAACCGGAATGACCTGGATCGGCTTCTCCCAGTTTCCCTGAGGATACATTCTTATTTCAACCGTAAGGGGGCCATTATTGGATTTGATCATTCCCGTAAAAGCATAGTTGACTCCTTTCCGTAATAATTTTCCTGACTGGGCGAGGGCACCCCACTTTTCATTTTCAGAATTAACGACTTCCAGATACTGGCTGCCATGTCCACATCCCCCCTTCTTAGGAATCAAGACAACTTTTCTAAGAGGAGAGGTACATTTTATAAAAGTACTTGTATCTGTTATAACTGAGGGTTTGTCCGGTGTTCCGGGAGCTGCGTACCACTCATTATGTTCGTATCCGCTATGATACCAGTCGAATTTACTCCAATCGGTTTCATATCCCTTTTCCGGATGATTCTCATCAAAATACAGGTCATACCATGCTTTGTTAATGGAACGATAAGGATAGAATGCTTCGAAACTTCGATTAAAGAACATCTCGCTCCACATTCCTTCTACCTGACGTCCATAACCAAGTTCTATAAAATTTCCATATAATAACGGACTGATTGGTTCTTTGGAAATTTCCTTCCCGGTGATCTTATAGTAATGGCTTTCGGGAGAGCAAAAAGAACTCATCCCGATCATCAAGAAAGAAATGACCAGAAAAAGCAGCTTTTTATAATCTTTCATTTTTTTCATTCCTTTAGGTATTAAAATATATGTTATATCATCAACTATTTATCCTTTGCTAAAGCGGATCCTTCATGCCGATCGCCCTAGAATTCCTTCAGATACAGATGAAGACCGGGATCATTTCTTTTCTGAAACCAGAGGACGATAATTTACTTTCATCACCTCCAGCCTTCTCAACTGCCCCGGAAGGCGATTGGAGAAACTGTCCCAGGACTGCAGGTCCGATTGCGTCCACGCACGTTCAGCCAAAGCCAGTGCACGTGGGAACACCATAAACTGCAAACGCTTTTCTGAGGGTATCTGCTCAGTCCAGATATTAGCCTGCATGCCTTTTATAAGTTTTTTCTGACTGTCAGAAAGTCCGTCAGGAATAATATGCCCGAGATACAACATCTTCAGCGTATTGTTATCCTGGGGATAATCAAAATAGCAAAAAGAGGTAGGACACAATATTACCTCGTTGCCATGATCCGTCGTTTTCTTCACCACATCTCCGAATGCACTACGCCACCAGTCCACCGTAGCCGTCGGAGACAGTCCGCCTTCCATTATCTCATCCCAGCCGATCAGTCTCCTGCCATGAGCATTGAAGAACTGCTCCATCTGATGGATAAACCAAGACTGCAACTCCTCTTCTGACTTCAGCCCTTCCGACTTGATTCGTGCCTGACAATAAGGGCACTTCTTCCAATTGGTTTTATCCACCTCATCTCCCCCAATGTGGGCATAATGATAAGGAAACAAACTGAAGATTTCCTTATAAACATTCTTACAAAACTCCAGCGTAGAATCTTTCCCCGGGCAGAGAGGTGACCCAGGAGACGGATTGTCGAAACAGGAAAGATAAGGATAGCTTGCGATCGCTGCATCACTATGCCCCGGCATATCAATCTCGGGAATCACGTCAATGCCCCGTACCGCTGCATACCTGACAATTTCCCTGATATCTTTCTGGGTATAGTATCCCCCATAAAGAGAATCACCGTTCACGACTTTAAACTTACTCCTAGGAATAATGAAATCAGGATTCTTCTCAGCACGCTCTCTGTTCATGCAGAGCTGGTCAATATCCATCAGTTTACGCCATGCACCCTTTCTAGTAAGCAGGGGATATTTGTTGATTTCTATTCTCCAGCCCTGGCCATCCGTCAGATGCCAGTGGAATTTATCCAATTTGTACAACGCCATCATATCCAGAAATCGTTCCACTTCCTTCTTAGTGTAGAAATGACGGGCCACATCCAGCATCAACCCTCTCCAATGATAAGCAGGACGGTCAGCGATCTCTACATCCGGTACCATCCATTTGACATTGTGCACAACATCAGGTGATTCAATCTCATCCGGAAGGAGTTGACGCAAAGAAGAAATACCATCTATCACCCCCCGGTAACTTCCTGCCTTCACGATGATCGTCTTAGGGGTCACCGACAAAGTATAACTTTCATCATTCGTCCCGGAAGGTTTACGCAGGACAAGGTTGATATCCCCATTCCCTCTACTCAGACGTATACGATAACCTGTCGGCACAGACAAGATCCCTTTCAGATATACGGCCGCATTACGCAGGGATCTGTCAGAATAGCCTATTGTCAGTCCCTGGTGCAGCGTAAATTCACCGGGATGCTCTATTACACTTTCCGGCAACGGCACAATACTGATCTTTCCATAAGTCCGGGCAGATGTCAGGAACAGTGCCAATAACATTAATAAAACTCTGGTATATTTTTTCATAATCCTATCTTTTATTCAGCTAAATTCTTGCAATCATTCAACTCTTCTTTATATAAAACCGGTAAGTTCCCTGTCGGACATCACAAACTGTAAACCCATTTTTAATGCCCTTCACCTGAACCTGAGGAACTTCAGACAAGGGATGCCCTGATTCTGACAGGGCCTGTTCATCTTCTGAAGGAAGATAAACGGTCGCAGAACTACCTACGGGCACCCGGACATTCATCTCAAGGCCACCAGAAACACGAGTAATCTCTGAGACAATTTTACCATACGGGGTAAGGTTCGAATAATAGACATGGTTCAGACTGTCCGTAAAGACAGGACAGACATAAAAATGCCTGTACCCAGGATCGTTCTCATCCACGTTCACCCCAGCAAGTTTCCGGTAGAACCACGTCAACCCGCCTCCAAACATCGGATGGTTATGGGAATCCTGTCCGTTCCACTGCTCCCAGGTAGTAGTAGCTCCCTGCCTGATCCAGTTTCCGTAACTCGGGAAATCTGTTTTGTTCATTGCCTCGTATGCCAGGTCATTCATCCCATTATCGGTAAGAGTATTAAAGAAAAACTTCGTACCGAACATTCCGGTGTTCAGGTGTCCTTTATACCGGTCTGCAATTTCATGACGTAAAGCCGTACATACGGCACGGTAACGGTCTTCAGGTACACCCAGGACCAAGGCGAAGATATTACTGCCAAAATCACCGTAAGAATGTGTGTCCGGATTATAAAACTTTCTATTGAATGCTGATTTCACCTTTTCTGCAATTTCCGTATAATACTGTTCATCAGAACTGCAATGCAATGCCTTCGCTGCCTTGGCAGTAATAGAGGCACAGCGCCACAGATAAAACGTATGGACCAGTTCCTCAGGCGGAAGTCCGAAAGGAGGGGCCCAATCCCCCAAATTCAACCAATAATTCGGCTTATCAGAATTCAGGTTTGTCTTCTTCGCCAACATAGTACTATCCGGAGTAAGCCACGTGAGCATATATCTTACCTGTTCCTTCATGGCAAAATAGTTATCTTTCAGCATCTCCAGGTCACCATAGTGCAGATAATACTCCCACGGCATGATATTCATGGCAGCTCCCCATGCCACACCCCCTCCACATCCGGGTTGCCAGGGTGCACCATTGGGAACATAACCGGTTTTCGTGTTCTGTGTATCCCGGATATCCCGTATCCATTTCTGATAGAAAGCCGCAGCGGCAAAATTATCCATTACCGTTGCACACGACACCTGTCCGTCACCGGTATAAGGAGAACGTTCCCGGTGAGGACAATCACTGGCTATGCATCCATGCATATTATCCATCTGGGAACGTTGCCAGATGGTGTTGATCTGATTAAATAATTGATTAGAGGTAGAAAATTGCGCTGTCAGTTTTACATCTGTATTGACAGCTTCCGCTACCAGGTTTTTCGGTGAAAGACGGTCAACGCCCTTGATGATGGCTTTGCTAAAGACATACCAGGTAAACCGTGGAGCATAAGACACCTTCCGGTCTCCCTTGAAGATATATTTCTGAACGCCTAATGGAGATTCACAAATATATTTTACATTCAATGTATCTCCATGGTGCCCTCTGATGTCCAGGAAATGGATCCAACCAGATATTTCCTTTCCAAAATCTACCAGATAACTCCCATCCGACCGCCGTTTGAAAGAGACCGGGTGTAATCGTTCCATAATCTTGTCTGAAGGCGACATCTGAGCTGTCAGCTTTCCGACCGGAGGTTTACTCAGTCGGACATTCTGCCACGAACGGTCATCACAAGACGGGACAGACCAACCGGGAGTCTCCCGGTTGGCATCATAGATCTCCCCATCATATACTCCGTTCATGACGATTGCTGAAGGTCTGGCCTTCCAGGTCTCATCCGAACAGACAAGCTCACGATGACCATCAGAGTAAGTAAGTTCAAGCTGACATAACAAACACGGATGTCCGAAAGAACATACCCAATGACGTTGACAATCATAAAAGCCGTTGCCCAGGATGACCCCAATCGTATTCTCTCCCTTTTTCAAAAGGGATGTTATCGGATAAGACAGATACATCACCCGGTAAGAACGGAATGAATCATCTATGGACAAGTCTGCAGTCTTCAGCCCTTCCCGGGAAGTATAGTCTGTAAAATTGGGAACCAGATAGTCATTCCCTACCCGATGTCCGTTAAGATACAGTTCAAAATAGCCCAATCCGGAAATAAACACTTTCGCCGATACTATATGACTTTTTACCTTAAAATCCTTACGCAGCAGTGGAGCTGCCCCCTCCCAGGGAGCACCGATCCACCGTGCTTTCCATTCAGAAGAAGACAACAATCCCATTCCCCAATGTCCAGGTTTGCTCCATCGAGAGGATTTACCTTCATGATCCCAGACCTTCACTCTCCACCAGTAGTCACAGTCCGATTTCAGATCCTTGCCTTTAAAGGCGATCAGATAAGAGTCTTGAGAAAGCACCTTACCGGTATCCCATATATCCGCTTTGCCCTCTTTCAGTAACTTTTCCGAAGAAGCCACACAGATCCGATAGGCTGTCTGCCCCTCTCCACGCACACGATCCGATGAAACCTCATTAATCCAAGACAAACGGGGGTGAAGGACATCGATGACCGGAGGATCAGCAAGATGTTCACAAGTCAGGTATCCTACCTTTAATCGTCCGGATGCATCAGAGTCCATTGCCGCAAAACTCACAAGCCATATAAGAGCCAGTATATTTTTCCAGAACGAGAAAGGATGCCGATTTTTTATTTTGTCCATATACAACGATAATTAAATCTGCGATTAGGCGCAGTATCGCCATTGATGCAGAGAGATATTGGATTCTTCAGGTCCGCAGGATCGTCGGCCCACTTGAAATCAAAACATAAGGCATCGCCTTTCAAGCCCATCAACCTGCGTGGAATCGATAATTCCATCCTGTTGCCTGATTGCCTGTAGGTAATATCTGCCACGAATTTCCATTTCTTGCTTGTCTGGTCATATTTCATAAGTGTCGTGGAATGAGAACTGTTGACTTTATAATTGATGATGTAATCATATCCATACCATCCCGTATCAGAATTATGATCGGCATCTATGAGTAACAGCATCCAGTTCTTCCCTGTATAAGGAGACAACTTGTCTGCCGTTTCCACATAGAAATAAACATTTTCATGATCAAATGCCACTTTAGACGCAATAATATCATTGCGGCCGGAATTGTTCACATAATGATTGCCACCATAGCCATTATGATCACGATGAATAATATCGCCTCTGGTATCCAGGTATTCCGGATGTACAGACTTCCATTTATCAAAATTGCCATCCATCCGCATCTTTCTGATTCCCTTGCATTCCGGTATCGGACGCACACCTTTATACCGGCGTATATTCTGGACCATCTGCATATAGTAATTATCCGTATAACCACCTTTCATCGGCGCAATGGTACGGTTAAATTCCGAATTATACTGGTCAACGAAATAGAAAGGATTCTTACGTCCCATAAAATCCACAGGTCCATTCTGCTTTCCAGAAGGATCCTTTCCTGAAGAATATTTCCCAGCAGTCCATTCATTCCAGTCATTCAGGAAGATGAAATCAGGATCAGCCTTCAAGGCATCATTCCATCGATCCTGGAAATAGATGCCATAGCCCTCAGGATGAGCAACGACCTTGTGGAGCCATGGAACCTCCGTAGGCAATGGTAAATCCTTATCATTCAACGGTGGTTCACCGGTAGACTTGCGCCAGCTCTTGCCCACCATAGATATAGGATGCTGGGCAGGTGTGACCGCAGCTTCTTCGAGTCTCCCGTCATGTTTGGCCGTCAGTTCTTCCGGTGACAGTTTTGCTACGTTCGGATCATTCATCTGATAGCCAAAACACCAGTTATTCTCCTTGCCTACATAGCGCTTGCCGGCCCACTCATAGTATCCCCACCACATATTACGCATCGTAAAGAAATTTTTCACTTCCTGCGTATAGTCAGTATAGTACTTGTTACAATAATCAGGATTCTTATAATGTGGATTACCAGGATCCACAGCAGCATCGGGATCGTAATTAGGATTTTCACTCTTTACACTACCGTTCGCATCAACGGTCGGATTGAAATTACACAATAACAGTGGTTTCCCGTCCCACATAAACCATAGGTCCCGGTATTTATCCTGTTTATAAATACCTTCAAATAACCGTTGCACTACCGTGATGACATTACCGTTAAAGGCCCAGAAACAAAATTTCGGGACCTTGTTGCCCTCACTCTTCATCTGTTCCATCGTACGGAACAACACCTTCCACTCATCCCAATACAATACAGCATTCGTTACATCCAGGACGATCACGTCCACCCCGGCATCTGCAAGCATGGACATATCATGGCGAATGACATACTCATCCTGACTCAGAAAATAGCCGTACTCCGGCTCTCCCCAATGATAGGAATCAATTGTCCACGCCTTGCTTTCCCCATTCTTACGGGCATTAGGATCAGCATCCAGAACTTTTGTAACATCCGCTTTATAGGGGATTCCAATCTTATATTTCCCCTCATCATGCCATGTAATGTAAAAAATTCCCACTGTACGCTTTTTATCTGTCTTTAAGGTGCCCACTTCCTTAGAAGTCGGCATCCTGCGTCCTAAACCATCCGTGCCGACCCAGGTATCCGGATAGATGTCCACTTCTTTCTGTCGTGTCTGAGAACAGATTCTGCCCGGCAGGAATCCCGCCATCAATAAACCTAAGATAAAAAGACAAGTAAGTCTGTTATGATTATCATTCATGATCATGATTGAATTTACTTTTGCATTATTTCTATATTGATACACAAAGGACAGGAAAGTATTTCCAAGAATACTTCCTGTCGCTTTTATTTACTGTTCGAAATGAATATTCCTCACATTGATGGTGACTCCACTGTTGTCTCCCCAATCCATTCTGAAGAAATCACCAGGATTACCATGCCAGCTGTATTTGCTCATTTCCGAACCATAATCGTGGGTAAAGGTGGTCCATGTAGAAGCCGCAGGAATAGATACCCTCGTAGATCGTCCTCCGGCTGCGCCGCCACCGGCATCGGCCCAGAACAACTCAAGGACCCAATCTTGAGACGACTTATACCTGAACTTCAACACCGTCCCGGCTTTTGATGCCTTTAAGGAATTGACGTAAATAAATGGATCACCACCAGTGGTTACAATGGTATATTCATAAGGATTATACGGATTATCTTGAGACAGATTCATTTGATTCTGCCCTCCACCAGTATTTAAGGTAATATACTCTATCCCACTGTAAATCCGGTCATCAGGATTCATAATCGGAGTAATCGAATAGGATTTGGGAGATGTCTTGACTTCGTCCGATACATTAAAAGCTGTAAGCGTAATTTCCGTCGGGCTTTGCATTCCGTTCAACATGATACTGTCACTCTTCAGAGCATCCACGGTATCACAAATACTCGTATTTTTCATATCCGTATAGCTGACAATCAGTTTTACATCAATTCCCGATTCGTTTGTCCACTTTACCGATGCGCCACCATCTGCCGGATCCACATTGACTGTGCTCAGGACATAATCTTTAGCACTGGAAGTACCTTCAGGTGTTCCGGTCACTTTTACGCCGGAAGAAGATGCACCCGAAAAACTATAGGCAGTCAAGACGAAGTCATGAGCATTGGTATCACTAAAGCCACCTACTGTAGCCGTAATCACTCCATTCTTAGCGCCATAGCGGCCTACCTTCTTATGAACGACTTGCCCATCTGAATTATTGTACGTAATCATCGTATAATAATAATTACTATCAGCAGGAATCGTCCACGACAACTTTACACTGCCGATGAACGGAGTTGCCGTAACATTAGTTACCGGACTCATACTCCCCTCTCCATTGTCATTATTGCAGGCCGCAAGAGCGAGAATGGAAAGAACAGCCATCATCATGATCTTCAAATGTTTCATTTTTAGAATATTTTAAGGTTATTTCCATCCAGGATTCTGCCAATCCTGACCGGTAAAATTAAACATTTTGGTTACTTCTGAACGTTCAAGAGGATAGAGCAGGTATTGATCAGTGGTCGTTACCCGGTCATCAAAATTGAATCGCTTGTAATCTGCCGTATTGCCACTCATCTTAATATCCATGCCCGTGATGACCTTAAAATTGTCCAGGGTCTTCCAGCGACGCACATCGAAATAACGTTTCCCTTCAAAAGCAAATTCTATTCTCCGCTCATTTCTATATCTCTTTTCAAAATCAGATTTAGAAAGGCCCAGAGGCAAGTCCGGCATGCCGGCTCTTTCCCGAATAGAATCCACTGCATCACGGGCGGAAAGAGACATACCGCCGCCAATGTCTACTTTCGTATCAGGATCACCAGCTTCATAAGCTGCCTCGGCAAAATTCATATACAGTTCCGCCAGACGGAATATCCGGTTATAACCGTCATAATTAGCATATTTGGAGGATCTGTAATCATTGAATTTCCGTAAATAATAACCAGTTTGCGTATGTGTCACTGTAGTCCGGTCTATACCTTCCGCGCCACCTTCGCATGTCTGCACCTTACGTCCGTCAGGCTGGTCCAGATAGCGTAGAGCACCATTATAGTAAATTGAGGCATAGAACCGCGGATCACGATTAAGATATGGATTTTCAGGATCATATCCTGAAGCTTGGTTAATGATCGGATGCAAATGTTCCGCATCACTATAGCCCAAGATAGGAGGCTGTCCGTTAGCCATTTCGTATGAGTCGACTAGTTCCTGTGACGGACAGATCCCTGCCTCCTGAGCTCCGTCATTTGTCGGCAGGCCAAACCACGACCATACAGACTGCTGTCCGTCTATGGCATAAATAGTTTCCTTATCCGTATTTCTCCTATCATACGGAGTTGCCAGGAAATAAGAAGCGTATGCATTCTGCGCATTCGGTGAGACGATCGTCCATAAAGAGTAGCCGTGTGTCAAGCACTGGTACAATGCCTCTTTTGTCACCTTCAGAGCATCATTCCACGTATAGGTCCCATCATTGTACAGAGGGCTCACTGCGAAAAGTATCGCTTCCGATTTCACTGCGTATGCCACCGCACGGGTCATGATGCCATTTGAATTGTCTCGGATATTCCACGAGAACCCGTCATCAGCTTCTTTTACGCTTAAGGCAGAATCACAGTCAGCTAAAATCTGCCGGACGATATCCCCCACTTTCGCCTTCTTTGCTTTAGAATAATCATAATTGGTACCCAGATCAGTGGTTACCAAGGGTATCTGCCCGTAACGTTTGAACAATTGCAGATAATAAAAGGCACGGAGCACATAAGCCTGAGCCTTCCAGCCGGCTTTTTCTGTATTTGTCCCAAAGGCAGTAGCCGTAGGTATATTTGCCAGGAACACGTTACATTTCCTTACGCCTTCAAAAAATTTAGTCCAGGGTTGTCCGTCAAAGCTATATGCCCCGAAATTATCTACTGTAAGACCGATATTATACCAATATTGATAACTTGAGCCCGCATTCAAAGAACGGGAGTCAACCGCCTCATCGGTCAGGGAGGCAATGTCCAGTCCCATTCCATTCCTGTAGTTATAACAGGAATTCAGGTATCCCATCGTATTGTTTCTGTCACTAAACACGCCTTTCATCGTGATATGTCCGTCATTATCCAGATTCAGCATATCATTGCAGGATGCAAAGGAAAACATACATGCAAGTACAGCCAGAAAACTTATATATTTTTTCATATTCATAATTACTTCCATTTATTTGTTTGTTTATTATGAATCAAAAATCGACTCTGATGCCAATATTATAGATCCTTGACACTGGGACAGACTGATAACTGTCGGCCTCCGGACCGAAATCTTTTGACTTCATGTGATCCCATGTCAGGAGATTTTGACCGCTCAGTATTACTCTCAGTTTTTCAATCCCCACATGTCTGGTTAACTTCATCGGCAGGGTATATCCTACTTCCAGGGTCTTCAGTCTGAAATAGGCCCGGTTATATACATAGTAGTTACTGTATTGGAAATTTGTAGAAGTTTTTGTGGACAGTGCCGGAGAAGTTATCTTATCTCCATTATTCCAACGCTCTTCTGTCCAGGCATTCTTATGCAAAGAACCGAAGACCCCATCATAGCTGTTTTCCCATATTCCCATACCGGTATAGAGGGCATTCCATCTTCCCACGCCATCGAACAGGAAACTTAAATCAAAAGCCTTGTATTTGAGATAGCCATTGATGCCATAAGTATAATTCGGAATTGCCCCATAAGTAATAGGAGCCAGATCTTTCTGATCGATCACGCCATCATGGTTCAGATCCTTATATTTCAGATCACCTACACGAGGGGTGCCGAAAGAATATTTCGGTCCATTGTCTATTTCACCCTGGAAATTATAAAATCCGTTGCCATTGCTCTTATCCACAATATAGCCAAAGACCTGTCCGTATGAGAAGCCCTGGTCATGGTATGGATAAGCATAGTCTGATCCTTTATAGACCTCACCGTCATTCAGGACTTTATTCTTATTGTAAGCTACATAGGTCCCCAGATTAAATTCAAATCCGTTATCAAACGACCTGCCTACAGAGAGTTCCACTTCATATCCTTTATTTTCAAAAGAACCACTGTTGATAGAAGGATACATACCTAAGTCCACCCCTTGATAACTTGGTATTTGCGTTGAGGCACTGATGACTGCGTTGTTCAATTTTTCCTTGAAGACATCCGCTGATAAGTTGATCCAGTTAAATAAACCGAGGTCAAATCCAAAATCAAATTTCTTGGTTCTCTCAGCTTCTATATTCGGATTACCGATATAATTCTCATTGATCGTATACTGCAGGGAACCGATAGGACCTCCACCATTTACAGACACATTGTCTTCATAAGCATATCTTCTCAGACCATTGTTCTGGTTAGCCGTCCAGCCATAAGAAACTCTTATTTTTGCGAAACTGACCGGTGCCACATTTTTCATAAAGGATTCATTGGAGATGATCCATGCTGCAGAAGCAGCCGGTGTAGAAGTCCACCTGTGTTTCGGCAGGTATTGATCACTGCCCGAGTAAGCCCAGTCCAGTCTCAGGGCATATCTCCGGGCATAATCATAGGCTACATCCAGTCCTGACGTAATATCCTTATAAGGAAGCACTGCATCATTCTCATAACGCAGATAATAGGAATAAGCCATAGCATCCAGATGGTGCAGCCCCAAGTCAAGAAGATAATTCAGTTTTCCTCTGTAGAACAGGTCATAATATTCACTTGAACTATGGCCATAGCTCAGATAAGTATCATCATTCGTACCTTTTCGGATAAACTCCAGTCCGGAAGCAGAAGGATCCCTGTAATAACGCCTGTAATCCTTCGTCGTAGAAAGATGATTGGCAGTATTGGACAAATAGGACACATCCCCTGTCGCACTGAGTCCTTTCAATATGAAATCCAAATAAGCCTTAAGGCCGAAATCAGCATAAATATTGGTCACAGTATGATTATTATAACCGGTACGATTAATCAGGCCAAAAGGAGAATCATTCTCTTTCTGAGTGACGATCACCTCATTGGAAGGATAGTCCGAACCTTTAATGTCCGGTGTAACAGGACCATACACGGTTGAAGGCATACTAAACAAATGAGGATAGATATCTCCTAAGAACCCTCCTCCGGGAGTATGCTCCTTCTTGATGTTTCCGGCCAGATTCAGATAAGCACTTAAGAAATCAGTCACTTTCGCATTCAGATTAGTCCTGAAATTGAACCACCACCATTTATTATTAGGATTATATTTATCATTTGATTCTGTCTTATAAGGCCCGTCACAATGCATGGTATTGACATTAGAGAAATAAGTCACCCTGTCATTGCCACCAGACACATTCACACCGATCCGTTGCATCTGTACAAGATTACGCATCAGCATGGAACGCCAGTTGGTATTCGGATACAAATAAGGGTCTGCTCCTGAACGGAATTTCTGAATATCCTCATCAGAATAATAGTAGTTTTTCCCTAGTCCATCATTATAGGCAGCCTCATTCCGTAATGTGGCATACTCAGCAGAATTGATAAAAGCAGGCTTAGTAGTCAACTGGAATAAAGATTCATTCATATTACAATTAACCCTCATTTTCCCTGGAACACCTTGCTTTGTAGTAATGACAATCACGCCGTCTGATCCCTCCGTACCATAAAGAGCTTCTGAAGCTGCATCTTTTAATATGGTTACGGACTTGATCTCCTCAGGAGAAATATAAGAAGCATTCTGCTCCCATGTTCCAGGTAATACAGGTACACCGTCAATCACCCACAGAGGACCGTTCCGGTGCATATCAGACAGACCTCTGATATGGAGCTCGTAATCTGTACGTCCCGCCTCACTATAGGTCTCATGTGCCGTCAGTCCGGGGAAATTTCCGGAAAAAGTCTGGGCCAGATTAGGAACAGGGGCCTTAGCCAACTGTTCAGAGTACACCGTTGAAGCTGCACCAGAAAACACTTCTTTTTTCATTGAAGAATATCCCAGTTCTATATCCTCATCCCTTTTGCTGATATCCGGCCTGAGGGTAACCAGCATCTGGTTTTGAGTCTTCTCCGTGTCCGTCTTGAATCCAAGCAAAGAAAAAGCAATGGATCCATCTTTTGTAAAGAGCGTAAATGCCCCCGAAGCATCTGTGGTACAAGTCTTAGCTCCCCCTTCAGCAGAGATGACGACCCCCATCAGAGGGTCACCATTTGGATCCACCACCTTACCTTTTATGCTTACGTACTGGGCCCATGAAGGGAAAGCCATGCCCAGTAAGAAGATAAGCACACATATATTTTTCTTCATCATAATCGTGTCTATTTAATCAATCAACATTATTACCAACCCGGATTCTGCCAGTCGTCTCCTGTAATTGCCTGGACTTTACTGACCTCACTCAAAGGGATCGGCCATTTCAGCCATTTGTTTGACCAGCATTGACGTTCATTGCCATTTACTGATTTACGGCCATAGGTATAAGTACCATCAGCATTTCTGACGATATTGGCAGCTGTCACCCATTTATCCGTCGTAGACAAATCTTCATCCGGCTTATGTAAGCGGCGGACATCGAAATAGCGTTGCTCTTCCAGGGCAAACTCTACTCTCCTCTCATTATAAATCCGGTCCAGAAGATCCTGCCCGGTTAAATTCGAAGGCAGGTCGGGCATACCGACTCTTTCCCTGATCTCATCCACGGCAGCGATAGCCTCATCGTCATGTCCGGTATGAGCAGCTGCTTCTGCAAAGTTCAGGATCATTTCCGACAGTCTGAATTCCTTAAAATTAGCCTCACCCCGATAAGTCCCATTATTGTCACTTGAAATCGGCGTCATGTATTTTCTGATAAAATATCCTGTACGTGTCATGGTCCTTCCTGTAGCAGAAGTGCCCGTCCGCGGCTCCCCGATATAGGTCATGATATACCTGGTCCGGAATCCCGCCTTAGCAGGATAGTTCTCAGGAGATGAAGGTTCCTCATCAAAAGGCCACCAGCACCAGCGTTTCGAGCCATTATAGTAAATATCCGCATAAAAGCGAGGATCTCTGTTCTTATACGGATCCTGCGGATTATACTGGGTGTTCGACGAATTATAATTCGGTTCCAGATGTGTTTCTGCATCCTTATAAGGATTTTCCAGATTAAGTATCGGTTGACCGTTGATCGTATTAAAACAGTCTACCAGTTCCTGTGAAGGGCATGTCCCTGACTTGTATCCGCGCTGAGCTCCTATTCCCTCAACATCAAAACTTAAGGAGCTCCATCTGGTCTGGAAGATCGTCTCCTTGTCTATGGGATTCGAAGAATACTCCATGGAATTACAGAAATACTCATTATACATTGCAGCCTTTTCTGCCAACGGGTAGCCGTCAGGTCCGAAATAGCTCTTATCACTAAAAAACGTATTCGGATCATGCAGCGTATGATACAGTTCATAACCTTGTGCACGCAGCGTTGCCAGAGTTTCTTTCGTGACATTATAGGCTTCCGTCCAATAATTATTATCTCCACAATACAGAGGACTGGCTGCATAAAGGATCATACGTGACTTGATGGCACATGCAAGAGCCTTCGGCAGCCGTCCGGCTTCATCTGATGTAGTAATTCTCCAAGGAAGATCCTTGCATGCCAGCGCCGAGTCACAGTCAGCCATAATAAACTGTACCGTCTCATAATAAGTGGCTCTTTTCACTTTTGAGAAATCATCATCATAATCATAAGGAGTTTTGACCAATGGCAGCCCGCATCCAAACCATCTTAACAATTCCTCATAGTAATAAGCTCTCAGCAGATGCGCTTCAGCCTTCCAACGCGAGCGGTCACTCTCCTTGGTGACGGTAGCATGGTCTATATTCTGCAGGAAATAGGCACAGTCATGTATCGCTGAAAAATAATTTGTCCAGTAATGCTCACAATTAGCTCCCTGTCCTGTAACGCTCCATCCGGGGAAATCAGAAGCGGATGCATTCCCGGTATACATTCTGGAAGATGCAGCCCAGTTTACATCCAGATCATCGGCATCCCATGCCTCATCACACCAGTTAGCCGGGCCACGCTCGAAAAAGAAGTACAGATTACCCTTACCAGACATATAGCGGTAACAGGTATTCAGATACGCAGCAACCTTATCATTATCCTTCCACACATCCTCCAGAGAGATCTTGCCGTCCGGAGCCTGATCCAGTTCACTGCTGCAGGATGAAAAAATGGCACAAGAAATGATCAAAGCCAATATATATAAATTCTTGTATCTCATAATATTAACTGTTTAGAAATTAATGTTCAATCCGAAATTAAACATCTTGGTAATCGGGTAGCCGTAAGGGTTATTCTGCTCAGGATCCAGATGCGTAGTATGCAGATGATCCCAGCAAAAGAGATTCTGACCGCCAATATAGAAACGGCAGGAGGTAACCCCCATAAAACTCAATGTCCTCTGAGGAAGGGTATATCCTAATTCCAAATTCTTCAATCTCAGGAATGCCCTGTTCTGAATGAAGAAATCATTCGGCTGCTGGCTGATATCATGTGTTGAAGTTAAAGCAGGATAGGTGATCTTCTCATGATTAGCCCATCTTTCAGGTGTCCATGCCGTACGTTGGTACTTGAAGTAATATCCATGCTGGATATTCTCCCAGACTCCCTGTCCCTGATAATACATTGAGTAGTGTGCCAGTCCCTGGAAGAAGATTGAAAAATCAAAACCTTTGTAAGAGGTGGCAAAATTGAAACCATAGTTGATTCCCGGAATCGTAGAATATTTAATAGGCACTTTATCCTTGTCATCAATGATTCCATCATGATTCAAATCCTGGTATTTAAAGTCACCGGGGCGAGGTGTACCAAAAGCATAGGTCAAACCGCTTTTCTTGATGTCCTCCTCTGAGACATAATAGCCATCATTAGATGACCGGTCGATCTTATACCCGAAACATTGCCCCCAGGAATAGCCGGTAACATCATAACGACTGCAATAATCGGCCGGTTTGATAGCTTCATCATAAAAGGTGACTTTATTCTTATTTGTCGCATAATTGCCTCGGATCGAAATATGCCAGTCTTTGGTAATATTTTTATTGAAAGAAATTTCACCTTCAATACCGTGATTCTTCATCTTACCGGCATTGACTTTAGGAATATTACTTAAATCAATTCCTTGAAAACCCGGTACTGATCCACGGGAGATCAGGATATGTGACCGGTTCTCATTGAAATAGTCCAGAGAGAATGACAAGGAGTTAAACACTGTCACATCCATTCCCCAATTCTGTTTATGGGCTAATTCCCACGTGATTTTCTTATTCCCGAGAAGTCCCTGTGAAATGGAACGTATACCCGGTGTACCTAAACCACCGACATAAGAGGTTCCGGAGACCTGGATATTATCCATATACAGGAAGCGGGAGCCGCCCATCTGGTCGTTTCCAACTTTACCATTGGAATAACGCAATTTCAAATTATCCAGCCATTTGACTTTTTTCAAGAAAGACTCATTGCTCATGATCCAGCCAAAAGAAAAAGCAGGAAAGAAACCGAAACGCTTGGAAGGAGCAAACTGCTCGGACCCATTATAACCCATATCGTACTCAGCTAAGTAACGTGAGTCATAAGCGTATGTTGCACGAGCGGAAAGCCCGATGACATTAAATGGGATCTGTGCTCCGGATTCCCAGTAATCACGCTGTCCCAATATCATCGCTCCTACATCATGCTTGGCATTGAAAACATGATGGTAATTGACTGAGGCCTGCGCATTGATAGAATAATTAGCATAATAACTACGGCTCAAGGTTAAGGCAGAAGGAGTTGAGTTATGCAGAGAATACACAAAGGTACCGGTATCATAATTAGGAACCACATAGTAACTGATTTCCGTTTTATCTCCTTCTCTATGGGTATATCCATAACTATCATAGGAAATCATGCCCTTGACATTCAAGCCAGGAGTTATCAATTTACTTAAATCCCAGTCTAAGGCAAACTGTGAGGCCAGGTTCACCTCTGTATAATTATAAAAACCTCTCCGGTTAGTTACTTCAAAAGGTGAACGGTCCATGTTCAAGGGACTAACCAGCGCTCCCGAAGGCACCCCATAACCGGCTATAGTCGTAGGCCCTGCCTGACACGGTAACATAATCTGCGCTTGATAAAAAAGATCGCTCATCATCCATGATGTACTACCACCATACATTGCTCCGACACCCGGCATATTTGTCGTCTGAATATAGGTACCAATATTCAACTGAGCTTTAAGAGAGTTGGTGATATTATAGTCCAGATTTGACCGAAAGTCCCAACGGTCCATCTTGGACGACGGATCATAACCTAACTGGTCCTTTGACTCTGTTTTCAAATTTCCTCCCTGATGAATATATCCTGCATTGTAGAAATAGGAAAACTTACTTGTGCCCCCTGAAATATTGACATTCACTTTAGTCTGAGGAGTATATTTTCTGAACATTTCATTCATATAATAATGATCACAATACAGATAATTGCGAGCAGCCACCTCCTGGGCATAATTTGCATCCTTGGAATTCAAGCCCCATAATGGGTTTTTAAATTTAGCTATTACATCGTCACTGTATTCAGGAGACAACCCGTCATTTTTCAAGGCCTCATTTTTCAAGGCCATATAATCCCATGAATGCAAACGTGGGTCAACACGACAGAAAGAAGTAAAACTCTGGTCAACACTTGCAGAGATATGGGCCTTGCCTTCTTTGCCCCGCTTGGTAGTAATGATAATGACACCATTGGCTCCTCTGACTCCAAAAACGGCCGTAGCTGAAGCATCCTTCAAGACAGAAATGCTCTGCACCTCATTCGGGTCTATCTCACTTAATATATTACTTCGCTTCACCCCATCAACCAGAATCAGCGGCGAAGAACCATTCACAGAAGATACACCTCTCAGATATAAATCGGCCCCATCGACACCAGGCTGGCCACCCCCGCTTTGAGTAGAAATCAAACCGGTGATACGTCCGGCCAGCATATTGTCGAAACTGGCGGAAGAACTCTTCTTCAGATCGTCCATGTTAACTGTTGATATGGCACCCGTTACAGATACCTTCTTTTGGGTTCCATAACCCACCACGACAACTTCTCCAATCGTCTTGGCATTTTCCCGTAAGGTAATGTTGTAAAAACGATTTGGCTGGACGACAAACTTATAAGTCCGGAAGCCGATATAAGAAACCACGATTGTATCATTAGGCATTGACTTCAAGGAGAAGTTGCCATCTAAATCACTAATCGTCCCTTTTGAAGTATTCCCCTTTGGATAGACGGATGCCCCTATAATGGACTCCCCATGGGAATCTTTGACAACACCTTTTACAAAAACAGACTGGGCATTAAGTTGGTTGCAAACCAATGATAATAGAAATATGATCACTGGCAACCGTAATAACTCTGCACATCTCTGTCTCAGAAAAGATGTATTCCTTTTGACATTAATTTCCTGTTTCATTATAATTTTGTTAAAAGAAAATAATAAGGTTACTTATCAGATCAATTGCAAAGGCGGGGGCAATCAAATCTGTCACTGTCCGGCAGATATGTTTTCATGAGCCCTCTTCCCAATAGATGACGGAAGTAAAACACCATACGTTTTCCTTCCCTCAATAACAGACTATAGAATATTTTTCCCATGTTAAATTAATTAAAAATCCTATGTTACTAGATTTTCCTTCTCCACGAAGAATTGCTCTTCGATAAAGAACTAAAGTTTACACACTTTTTTCTGTTTTTCATCATTTTTAAAGCAGGTTAATAATTTTTTCGCTGGCAAAGCTATTGCTTTTTATTAAAAAAGGTTATCTCAAAAAGTTCAATCTTTATCACGGATCATTCAAACCTGATGAATGGCTCTATAGCCGGCAAAAACACCATATCCCTTCTTCTAAAACGAAAAAGTAAATAAGATCATCCTTTGAGGATAATCTCACTTACTTCTCATACCTTTAGATAATTGCCGGGACTTTCCTCTGAACACCCTTGGAAATTTTCATCGGTGCCGTCAACTTGATATTCTCGACGGACTGGCCGATCATCACCTCATAGACTCCAGGATCCAGTACCCAGCTGTTGGTGACTGCATCAAAAGAGGCCAG